>DATMZK010000028.1:0-3045 GCA_035560295.1 Minisyncoccota bacterium
TCACTCCTTCGCAAAAATATAGTCACACGACGCATGCGTCGTGTTCGTTATTTTTGCGGGAGTGACGGGACTTGAACCCGCGACCTTCCGGATGACAACCGGATGCTCTAACCAGCTGAGCTACACCCCCTAGTGAGGAGCAAAATCAGAATATCTCATATTCTGATTTTCTCCGAGCGACGGGGGTGAAAGCTGTGCTTACACCCACCCCGTGACAGAGAAGGATACTTGAATCGAGCATTTTTTCCAAACACTGTGATGCCGGCGGCAGGACTTGCACCTGCGACCTTGGGTTTATGAGTCCCATGCTCTAACTACCTGAGCTACACCGGCGAGTAAGGAGCAAAATCAGAATATCTCATATTCTGATTTTCTCCGAGCGAAGCCGGTGAAAGCGCGTAGCGCTTACACTGGCAAGCGCGCTCAGAATACCTCATATACTGAGTGTTTTCCAGGCTAGAATTGACTTTCCTAAGAAACCTATTATAATATATCTCTATGTGGACCACCGCCCTCGGTATCAACACCATCATCTGGTCAATCCTCGGCGTCTTTCTCGTCTACTCAACTGGCACCCTCTTTTTGCAGGGCGCATGGCATCAATTCTTGCTCGCCGCACTCCTCTGGGGTATTTCTTGTTTTGCCGGTCTCGCGTTTGCCGCGCTCGGTTAAACGGCCTTTCGCACGATACAAAACGGCGTCATTTCGTCGCTCTGCCCGAGCGGATTGTCGCGGAACAATTTTTGAGCGAAGCGCTCCGACACAGCGCGCGATGATTTCCCCAAACTAAACGCGCCGCGATAATTTGCATCAAGAATAATCGTCTCACAGCCGAGCGCGGCTTTGATCCGGCGCGCTTCCCCGCTGGGATTTCTCGGCGCCAATTTTACCGCATGCGCATATTCGAGAATAAGAAACGACATCGGGCAGTCGATCGACTTGGCCTGCTTACCGCAGAGGTAATAGAACGCCCCGCGAATGCCGAACGGACGCGTCAGCGCAGCAACGACACCTGCAAATAAGGCGCGCGGATAGCCTGCTTCCTCAATCAAAAGCTGCATGGCAATTGCAGTCCCATGCCCGAATCCTTTAAAATCTTTTGCGCCGTAGTTGTTGCCGACATTGCGTGCAAATAGTCGCGCAATCTTCCCCGGGTGGATATCGCTCATGTCGACGACCCTTCCCTGCGCAATGCACAGCGCCTTTTCACTGACAAAAAGCAGGTCGCCCGGCTGCAGATGCGGCTTTGCATATTCCTCGATGAGCGGGAGGATGTCCGTGTCGTCCATGGTGATCAGTCGCGTTCTCACGGGCAAGCGCGAAAAGCGCACACCGTCGACGTCGATCTCAATTTTTTTGCCCGGATTTGGCACAAATTCTGTTTGCACTGGCACTGGCTTCACTTCCATTTTTTCAGCAACGTTTTTTTCACCACGAAAGGCCGCAAAGAGTTTCTCAGCACTTTTTCGGATTTCTGCCGGCGCTTGATTGATTTTTGCGCGCGAAGAAAGGAGTTCTGTCGCTTCCATATACAAAATATGTGCCTCGTCGATTTTATCGGGACTGAAGCGTGCGCTGATAGCTGTATCTGTTTCGCGCGCCTCAAGCAGCACGGAGCCGTCGGGTTGCGGCGTGTAACCGATTACGAAACCGGTTTTTTCTTTGGTATCTGAAAAGAGAAGCGGCTTTTCACTCATGACGATGCGCGCCCGCTTCAACCGGCACTGCTTTGTGTTTTTCTACTTTCGTAATCTTGTTTTTGTCGTCGACAAACACCACCGTGGGATTTAGCAGGCCCAATTCTTCTAGAGTGATCCACGCTTCGGCGAGGATGATAACCTTATCGCCGACTTGAAAATGCCGCGCGGGCGGGCCATTGAGGCAAATGTCGCCTTGTCCGCGCTTGCCTGCGATTGCGTAGGTTTGCCAAAAAAATCCGTTGGAAACGTTGGTGATGTTTAAATATTGAAACGGCTTGATACCGCTTTTTTCCAGCAATTCTTCGTCGATCGTGATCGAGCCAACGTAATTCAAATCTGCCTCGGTGACGGTGGCGCGATGAATTTTGGCCATGCAGGTGCGGATGAGCATTATTGTTATTGTAAATGACAGGGGTGCATTTGTACAACGGGCTCTTCATGCAACGAGCTGGGAATTGGTCAGGAATAATTTTCTCGCCGTCGCTCGAAAATTTTCACGACCCTGGCTCGCGGTTTCGCTCTGGTGAGCGAAACATCGCTGCGCCTTGCAATTCCCGACGCGAAGTGTGCAGGCACTTCGCTCCCCCGCAACTCGCACAAGCAACAAAACCAAAACGCCCCGGTTGGGGCGCTTTGGTTTTGGCTTGTTGCGGGGGCGGGAATTGCACCCGCGACCTCGAGGTTATGAGCCTCGCGAGCTACTACTGCTCCACCCCGCTGGCGCTATTTTAACAGAAAAAATTCTTTTCGCAAAAAACCCAAAATATTTTATTGAACGAATTTAAATTCACGAAACACGCGCTCGTAGAGCATGATGATGCGGCGCGCTTCGTGCGCCGAAAGCGGCGTGCCCGAGCCTTGGTGCGCGATCGTGTTTCGTGCGCGGTGCGCTTCCCAAGCAAAATCGATCGTGTTGAAACTGCCGCGCTCCACCTGCCGCATTTTGTCGCCCATCGTCTCCCCTTTGTAGCCGAGCGTGTCGAGCAGTTCGTTGAGCATGATGTCGGCTTCGAGGATGGCGAGCCGGTGTTTTTGCTCGTCGTCGGAAGACGCTTCTTCGCGAATGCGGTTCCAGCGGAGCTGTGTTTTGGGAATGTCGTGCGCGGCAACGGTTTGTTGGGCCGCTTCAAAACGGATGCGTTCCATGCGGCGAATCTGCAAAATGCGCACGATACAGTACACGATGAGCGTGATCAACAACAGCGACACAAAGAGCGAAAGTGCGACAAAAATTCCCCAGTCGCGGATCATACGATCGTAAATGCCGGGATTCGAAACGGCCTGCAGATAATCGGCCATTTGCCCGGCGCTCGCGGGCGACGGGCCAAGCGGCGGCTGCGGATAG
>DATMZK010000029.1:0-7814 GCA_035560295.1 Minisyncoccota bacterium
GCGATGAAGCCTATCTCGAGGGGCTACTTCAGGAACTTTCCCACACGGTGGGCGAATATGCAGAGGGCATACGCGTGCTGTTTGGCAGCAAAGAGTGCGGCATATAGAATGAAGCGAAGCGGGCCTCCGCCACGCCGGAGCGTGGCTTCGTCCCCGCGAAGGCGGGTATAGTTAAGTGGTAGAACGAGTGCTTCCCAAGCATTAGATCGGGGTTCGATTCCCCGTACCCGCATTTGCAGAAAATAGGATGTGATATAATGCATGTCCTTAAAAACTAAACGCATCACCCTATGGCCGCACAAAAAACAGTACATATTTATTCGACACCGACTTGCCACTTCTGCCACGCCGCAAAAGACTTTTTCACCGAGCACGGCGTGAAGTTCGACGATTACAACGTCGCAACCGACCTCGAAAAGCGCAAAGAGATGATCGAAAAGAGCGGCCAGATGGGTGTGCCAGTCATTTACGTGGGCGATGAGCTCGTGGTGGGCTTCGACGAAAAGAAATTGCGCAGTTTGCTGGCCATTACCTAATCCCCTCAGCAGGAATCGAACCTACATCTCTCCCTTAGGACGGGATTGCTCTATCCATTGAGCTACGAGGGGTAGCGAGGAACAAAATCAGAATATCGTATATTCTGATTTTCTCCGAGCCCGCCTCGAAAGCGTTGCTTATGGGGCGGGGATTTGCACAATGTAGCATCTCAAGGATGTTAAAATAGGCGCATGCCAAACCACGACGAGATGCTGAAAGAGACCTATCGTCTCGCGCGCGAGAACAATGTGATGCTCCACAAGATCCGCCGCACGGCGTTTTGGGGCCGCATGCTCACGCTTGCCTTTTATGCCGCGCTTCTCCTCGCGCCGATTTGGTTTTATCTCACATATCTCAATGGCACGGTGCAACATCTCTTGAATGCATACGACAAAATGCAGGGCACCGGCACGCAAGCGGAAACGCAGTTCCAGCAATTCGAAGATTCATTCAAGCAGCTGCAGCAAAAATTTCAGACTATAGCCGGCACCTCGTCGTCTTCTTCCAATCCGTAGCTTGTGATAAAGTAGTGGCGCACGCTCAGATACTCCGTTTCTGCGCGTCGCTCGGGTACAATGTAAAAGTGAACTTTTCCATTGTGACCCTCGCTTGCCCAGATAGCTCAGGTAGTTAGAGCATTCCCCTGAAGAGGGAAGGGTGGTCAGTGCAAGTCTGACTCTGGGCACTACCGATTGTTTTCAAAATAGGCTTTTAGCTTCTCCGCATACGCGCGGCGATCTTCGGGTGTCGGCCAATGCGCCGAATCGTGGTAGCTGGTGTAGAGCTTGTCGTCTTTGTAACGCGGAAACACGTGCAAATGATAGTGCCAGACGCTTTGATTTCCCGCAGGTTCGTTGTGTTGACGGGTGGACACGCCCTCGCAACCGTACACGTCTTTCAGTGCATGGGCGATTTTTTTCGAGGCGTCGAAAATGGCGTGGCCCACGTCGTTTGGCATGTCATAGAGATTTTCGATGTGCTCGTTGGGCACGATGAGCACATGTCCGGGATTCTTGTGCCACCATTTGCCCGCTACAAAAGCAGTGCAACGATCGTCTTGCAACACGATGTCGTCTTTCTGATCGCCGCGCTCGGTCGGTTCGCCCGCGACGATCTGACAGAACGGGCAAGTGTAATCGTGCGGTTCGTGGTTGTGCATGGAGCAATAGTGGCACAGTCATTTACAAGTGAAAGACACCACTGTCTCCCTTCATCCAGTTGAGAGAAACGCCATACAACCCGTTTTTGCGGCTTAATATTTCGGGATACACCATGTCGTCAACGATTACGACAGCGCCCTCGGGCAATTTCTCTCGTATAAGTTTCAAACACTGCAGTTTGTCGATGTCTCCCATTGCACCAGGGCGATTAAAAGGATCAGGATCAACGAGGGCGTCATCGACTATGCCGTGCTCGCCCCCAAAATCTCTCAGTAAATTCTTACCAAACTCAATGCTGTCAGAACCAAATAATGGGTAATCTCTTGTGCTAAAAAGTAAGCTCGTATCCATGTAGGGTTTTAGGGCCGCCAGTAACTCCGCGTTCTCGAGCTGCTTCTCGAGCCCGCCTCGACTCGTGAATAATCCGAGATTGCTCTGATACGTATTTTTCAAAAACTCCATTAGGGGTACTGCAGAGGGTCGAAGAAATGTCCTCGATGTATTGTCCGATTTGTATACGTGTTTTGCGAGCGTCTCATCGACATCAAAGAGCACGGTTACCTGTTCATGTTGTTGTCGCGCTTCTTCTACTCCAGCGACTACCTTGGTAAAGAAGACCTTCTCGTTATTTTGCAATTTTTCGATTCTGGCACCTTGCTCGTTTTCTTCATAACGCCGGGTGTCGTGGACCTCGTTAAAAAGCTCGCGGAGGCGCGCAGCGACCTGGGCCTCAATATTTTTCCAGGCCAGTTCTGCAGGGGAAGCGATTTGCTCCTGTCGCTCTGGCGTTTTTCCAATTTTTGGTATTTCGGGAGATCCCATGGTGGTGAGTTATTTGAAAACATCATCAGGGTAGCATTAAATTCTGCCTCTGTAATTTTTGACCCTACGGGGAATCGAACCCCGCTTTCGACCGTGAGAGGGTCGCGTCCTAGCCGATAGACGATAGGGCCTCTTGCCCCTATTTTTCGCACGAATCCGGCCTTCTGGCAAACGATGTGTATAATGGTCGCAATGGCAAAAATCATTGTTTCGGGTTCGGTTGCGTTCGATCGCATCATGGATTTCGATGGACTCTTTTCGGAACACTTCGTCGCAGACAAACTCCACTCCATCAACCTCAGCTTTCAAGTCGATCGGCTCTCCGTCGGCTTTGGCGGGACGGCGGCCAACGTCGCATACAATCTTGCGCTCCTCGGCGAGCAGCCCGAGATTATTGCGACGGTCGGATCGGATTTTGGCGCGTATCGCGCACACCTCTTGCTTTCGGGCGTCGAGCCATCGAGCATCCGGGAGGTCGAAGGCGATCTGACCGCCTCGGCGTTCATCCTTACCGACCGCGCCGACAACCAAATCGCCGCATTTCACTTTGGCGCAGGCGGGCATGCGTACGACATTCCGATAGTGACAGAAGGAAGAGCGCTCGCGATCGTATCGGCCGGCTGCATCGCAGACATGGCGACGCTTCCGGCAGAATATCGTCGCCGCGGATTTAAATATTTGTACGATCCCGGTCAGGCGCTCTCCGCGCTTTCGGCCGATCAGCTGCGCGACGGCATCTCCGGCGCGTTCATGCTCTTTGGTACCGACTACGAGCTCGGCCTCATCGCACAAAAAACAGGCTGGACCGAAAACGCGATGCTCGAACACGTGCCGACCATCGTCACCACCTACGGCGAAAAAGGCTCCCGCATCCTCACGCGCGACGGCGAGTCGAAGATTGGGTCAACCAAAGCGACGTCGGCAATCGATCCGACAGGTGCAGGCGATGCGTACCGAGGCGGTTTTATCAAAGGCATGATGCTCGGACTCACGCTCGTGCAGTGCGGCCAGTTTGCAAGCACCGTCGCGGCATACTGTGTCGAGATGTACGGCACGCAGACACAAAAATTTACGCTGCAAGAAGTCGCCAAGCGCTACGCCGACACATACGGCGAGGCTTTGCCGATACACTAAATTTCAATCAAATCGCAAGAGCGTGTCGGCGACGAAGACGATAATTCGTATCAAAAGCCAGCCCAAAAAGGCGTAGGCGAACATCGCAAAGATGGTTGAGAATTCCAATACCGAATTGCCCGCGATTGCGACACTCGGGAAAATGCCGGCAAACGGCGCGAGCAACTGATCGGTCACGCCATAGAGCCAGGCCACAAACGTGCTACCTGGATTGGCTGCAAGGAGGTGCAAAATAATGCGCAGTGCGAGCATGAATTCAATCAGCCCTATCAGAATATCCAAAACGCGCACCACCATGCGGCGAGAGTACTCGAGGGGGTGCGACTCACGTATGGGGGGCATATAGAGTAAGACGGCTCAGCATACAGCATGTTTCTATAATTTTGATGAATGCGGTATGCTTCTAACTCATGCAATCCGACGTCACCAATCTGTCGCTCGCCGCCGCGGGCAAAAAGCGCATCGAGTGGGCGGAGCGCGACATGCCGGTTTTAAATCAGGTGCGCGCGCGTTTTGAAAAAGAGCAGCCATTCAAAGGGAAGACTTTGGCGGCCTGTCTCCATGTCACCGCCGAAACGGCCAACCTCGCTCGCGCGCTAAAAGCCGGCGGCGCAAACGTCATGCTCTGTGCATCCAATCCGCTTTCAACGCAAGACGATGTTGCGGCAAGTTTGGTCGCCGACTTCGGCATTTCCGTCTTTGCCAAAAAAGGGGAGAGTCGCGAAGAGTTTTTCTCGCATCTTGAAACGGTGATCGCATCAAAACCAGAGCTCACCATGGACGATGGCGCCGATCTCGTCTCCACCATCCACCAAAAACATCCCGAACTGCTCGCGGGCATGATCGGCGGCACCGAAGAAACCACCACCGGCGTGATTCGCCTGCGCGCCATGCAGCGAGATGGCGCGCTCAAGATGCCCATCGTCGCGGTCAACGACGCCAAAACCAAAAATCTCTTCGACAATCGCTACGGCACCGGCCAATCCACTCTCGACGGCATCATCCGCGCGACCGACATGCTGATTGCGGGGAAGGCGGTCGTTGTTGCCGGCTACGGCTGGTGCGGCAAGGGACTCGCTTCGCGCGCCAAAGGCATGGGAGCGTCTGTCTATGTGACCGAAATCGACCCGATCAAAGCGCTCGAGGCGGCAATGGATGGCTTTTTCGTCACCACGATGGCGAAGGCTGCTCCCATAGGTGATCTTTTCGTCACGGTGACCGGTGACATCAACGTCATCTCAACCGAACATTTCAAGCTGATGAAAGATGGGGCGATGGTCTGCAATTCGGGGCACTTCGACGTTGAGATCAACCTCCCGGCCCTGCGCGCCATGTCAGAGGGTAACCCTCGTACAGTGCGGAACTTCGTGGAGGAGTATCGGGTGGCGGGTAAGCGCATCTATGTGCTGGGCGAAGGGCGTTTGATCAACCTCGCGGCCGCTGAAGGGCATCCGGCGAGCGTTATGGACATGAGTTTCTCGACCCAGGCGCTCTCAAGTGCGTGGATGTCGGCCCAAAAGCTCGCCCCGGGCGTGTATGAGGTCCCAGAGGCAATAGAAATGGACGTAGCCAGGGCCAAATTGGCCGCCATGGGCATGGTTATCGACACCCTGACCGACGAGCAGAAGAAGTATCTCGAGAGCTGGCAGGAGGGCACATAACGCTAAAAAAGCCTTATTGTAAGGCATAAAATGGGCAGTTCATAAGGCCATCATTTGCTCTTGACGTCAATTTATTTTCGTGTTAGCATATTGGGGTAAAGAGGTTCGCTTCTTTACATTCCCACATGACACCAATTG
This sequence comes from Minisyncoccota bacterium, assembly GCA_035560295.1. Classification (GTDB taxonomy): domain Bacteria; phylum Patescibacteriota; class Minisyncoccia; order Phycocordibacterales; family UBA2100; genus UBA10103. The sequence goes on from DATMZK010000029.1 coordinate 5,453, forward strand.
TTACCGCCCTTATTGGGCTTTTTGTTTTAGGGGGTGCGCCGCAGGCAGGCTGGGCAGCGAATAACAACGCAGCAGTCACCGCTTCGCTTCCTTCTTATCAGGTAGGCCTTACGGGCTACAACGCAGTCCCAGGCCAAACCGACGACGACCCCTTCACCACCGCAAGCGGCGCCTATTCGAATCCCCAGGTTGTTGCCGCTCGTTCGGTCGATCTTGCCGACGAGCTGCCCTTTGGCACCGTTATCGAAATCACCGGCAGCAACGGCACCATGCCCAACTGTGGCTACGATCAGATCGGCGAGCAGATCGGCCTGCGCGTTATTGCCGATTCGATGAACCCGCGCATTCACAACCGCGTCGACATTCTCTTCGGCAATAACGACATTGTGAAAGTAGGCAACATACAGCGCAACGCAGCTGGGGCGCTCGGCATGTGCAAAGGCACGACCGTGCAGGTTGTTGGTCATATCGATATCAACCACATCCCGAAGACACAAGCCGAATTGCAAAACATGATGAACACGGGCGCGTTCGCGAGCGCAAACTAGCTCTGCTAGGATGACGGTATGGCGCTCTCCACCGTCGTCGATTTCAAAACTCCAAAAGGATTCAATCTGACAGGCCTTTGGTATGGTCCTCGCAATGCGCGCACCGTTCTTGTCTTTATTCATGGACTGGGAGCTTCGGCATTTGGCCGAGTCGAGCGTGAAATAGCGCCGCTCATAGTTGATCGGAACACCGCAGTATTCGTTTTCAATAATCGCGGCCACGATACCGTCAGCAATTTGTATAAAGATGACCGACTCTCAAAAAAGGGCTATAAACGCATCGATGCTGGTACTGCGCACGAACGATTTACCGATTGCGCGGATGACATACAGGGAGCAATACGGTTTGTTCGTCGCAGCGGGGGAAAACAGATCTATCTCGGCGGTCATTCAACCGGTTGCCAAAAATCTGTTTATTGGGCATACAAACACAAAGGTCGCGGCGTGAAAGGACTCATCTTGCTCGCACCAATGTCTGATTGGGCAGGCGAGGTACATATCCAAGGAGCAAAAAAAGTTGCGGTGGTTGCGAAAACGGCGCGCGCGATGGTAGCTACCGGCAAAGGGCACACGCTGTTACCAAAAGCCCTTTGGCACGAAACACTCGATGCGCAACGATTCCTCTCGCTCTATACACCCGATTCAGTCGAGGAAATTTTTTCATACGCACAACAGAAGAAAGTACCTTATACATTGCGCGCCGTGCAGCTGCCGCAGCTCGTTCTCTTGGCCGAACAGGATGAATATGCCGATCGCTACGCCGTGGATATTGCTGCGTGGTTTGCTACGCATATCAATACACGAAGTAGGGTCTGCATTCTTGCGAGCGCAAAGCATAGTTTCCGAGGAGCTGAGGAAAAAGTCGCTCGCCAGATGCGCAGATTCATGAAAGAATCATAGGGGATGTGCGTCTAATGAAGGCAGCCGACGGGGTCGGTTATTAGGTAATAACATTTTTTATGGGTGACAATGCAAGTAAATGGACGTGGATTATTGCTGCGGTCGTCGTCGTGGTCGCGGCGCTGGGCCTCTGGTGGATCGAAGCGAGTCAATCAGGCGGCACTGCGCTTTCGGGCTTTTTTGGTTATTCAAATACGGCAACGAGCAGCACGACCACAAGCTCTTCGGGTGTGCCAAGCGGTAAGCCGTCCTCCTCGAGCGTTGTCGCTGTCGCGGAAAGTATTTCTGGTGCGTCGGATTTCGGTTCATGGCTCGCTTCGACGGGTGTGGGAGCGCAGCTCTCAGGCAAAGGTCCGTACACCATTTTTGTGCCGACCGATGGATCGATTAGTCAGTTGCCTGCAGGCACGATCGCCAATTTGAGCGCGGCAGGTCTGAAACGCTACGTGGAGTACCACATCGTGGTGGGCCGCGCGATCAACACGACAGCGCAGGTCGCCGGCACGATTCAGGCGATGTCGGGTGATGCGCTCAACTTCCACTTCAACGCAGACAAAATTCCGATGGTAGACAGTGGCATCATCATTCAGGAGTTCAAAGCTTCGAACGGCGTTGTGTATCTCGTGAGCAATCCGCTTTTGCCGCCGAAAAAGAGTTAGTAGTGATTCTTTGAGTTTCCGACCGGAACGATGCTTCCGCGAGCTCGGAGACTTGCAGCCCGCGCACCTTTGGTGCGCGGGCTGCTTCGGACAAATCCTCGTCTCGGAACCATCGCCCCGGTCGGGCTGCTTCCGCGCGATGTGCGCTGTTTTATGCTAAAATCGCGGCCATGCAGAGCGGTATCCAAGTTATTCTCGCTCCCGAGCGAATCGGGTCGTTTTTTGGGTTGGCGCTCACCAACACGCTCCTTACCA
>DATMZK010000030.1:0-8528 GCA_035560295.1 Minisyncoccota bacterium
CAGAAATAAAAAAACAGCTCAAACACGCAAAAATGATTTTCGGCAACATCGCAACCGCCGAAGCGGCAAAAGCAGCGTGTGCGTTTGCCGATGCGGTGAAGGTGGGCGTCGGCCCCGGTTCCATTTGCACCACCCGACTCGTCTCGGGTGTCGGCGTCCCACAGCTTTCAGCAATCATCGAGGTTGCATCCATCGCGCTCAAAAAGAAAGTGCCGGTGATCGCCGATGGTGGCATCAGAAATTCTGGCGACATCGCCAAAGCCCTCGCTGCTGGCGCGACTGCCGTGATGTGCGGCAATCTTTTTGCCGGGACCGACGAAGCGCCCGGAGACATCGTGGAAAAAAGCGGACAAAAATTTAAGGAATATCGCGGCATGGGATCGAAGGCGGTGATCAAAGGCGCCTCCGGTGCGGAGCGATACTTCACGCACGGTCGCAAGGCGGTGCCGGAAGGCGTTGAAGCATTGGTGGAATACAAAGGACCGGTGGGGGAGATCGTCGCCTCGCTCGCCTCGGGCATTCAAGTGGGCATGGGCTACGTAGGCGCGCGCGATCTCAAGGAATTCCACGCCAACGCGCAGTTCATCCGCATCACCCAAGCCTCAATTGCCGAGAGTCGTCCGCATTCGCTTGCGCAGATTGAGAACTAGAGTGCTATACTTTTTGCATGGAAGAATTTGCGCGGGAACACAACCGACGTGCAGAGTTGGATAAAGTTGCAACTGAAGGCCAATTAATAAAAGGTGACCTCCCTGGTACCGATACGTATGACGATGGTTTAAATGCAAACGGTGAACTTGTCATGCCAGGTTCCACCTCGACCGGCTCCGGCGGCACGTATATGGAAGACCGCGGCCCCGAAGATCGAACCAATAGACATGAAGGGGAAAGCATTGAGTCTGTGATGCGGCAGAAAGGCTTGCGAGTTATCGAGGGTAACAAAGAAGATATGTACAGCGGTGAGGATGCTGCTGCGAAATGGTTGAGAGAAAATGATCCGAATTGGCGAGGAGGCAAGGAAGCCGCCTAGGCGCTATGAGTTTCGAAGACAATTTTATCCGGGGACTCGATTTCAATAAGGTCCGGCCCCGTTCTTTGGACACGGTGGTGCCGTCTCCGATCGAGCTGGCGCACCATCAAGCACAAAAACTTCTTTCAAATCCTGAGTACGCTATCCAAGCTGATACTTTTGCGGATTTGTATGGGAAAGAAAACGTCGACCGAGATAGAGCAGCCGTTGCTGAGAAAAGAGCTCGCATTCTAAGAGAGCAAACGCCCGAAATGGATCGCGCGCGGCGCGCCTCCGAAGTATTCGAAGCGCTCGTGCTCGAACAGGCAGAGCTGAGTAACTGGCTCGGACGAAATGTCGGCATTTTGAAAACATCTACCTACGACGATTATTTTAATGGCTCGGATTTAATTGCCGAATGGCAGGATACTGAGCGTGAACCAAACGTGCTTGCGCTCGCTGTCGACGTTACCTTTGGTGCGCGAACGGTAGAAAACAAACTCATGCACATTCGGCGGCAAGTCGACAAGGGAGAGCTCGGTACAATAAAATATTTCCGAAGTGGAGACGGCGCCTTTCGTGGCGAGCGTCGGGGCGTGCCGCAGGCGGTGCTTGGCGTGAGCAAAGACGGCGTGCAAGAGCTTGCGCGTTTGTGGTTGGCAAGGGATAAGAAAGCGCTTGCCAACCATCCGGTGCAGAGAGTCATTATCGAAGAATTGTGGACGCAGCTCGATACGATACATGCATACGCGGAGAAGCGAGGGCAGTCGAAATCAGCAGAAGCATATCGACGCGCACTAGCGGTTGTAAGTGCAATACGCGACGAAAAAAATACGGTCCCACTCCTTCATTTCAAAGACGACAGAGTGTTTCAAGAAATCATGACGCAGCCGCGAGCAATTTTTCGTGCATAAGCAACGCGCAGCATGAACCAAGACCACCTCAACTATTTTTCGCTCGGTGGGGTCGTTGTCCTCGGCTTTCTTGTAGTTGCGGCGTTTGTGAGCGCGCACCGGTGAAAAACCGGCCCGATTCTGCTACACTGCCAGCGAAGTTTGCGGGATCGTCTAATGGTAGGACTACTGCCTCTGGAGCAGTGTATCTTGGTTCGAGTCCAAGTCCCGCAGTAAGAAACATATGAGAAAAATCATTACCACTACATTCGTTACGCTCGACGGCGTCATGCAGGCGCCGGGCGGACAGGAAGAGGACAAGACAGGCGGATTTGCGTATGGCGGCTGGCAACTGTCGTATCCATCGGACAAAATGATGAACTCCAAGCTGAGCGAAATTATGCATGTGCCGTTTGAGATGCTTCTTGGCAAAACTACCTACGATATCTTTGCTTCGTACTGGCCGACGGCCACAACTGATCTTGAAGTCGCGAATCCGTTTAATACAACGAAGAAATACGTCGTGTCGCACGAATCGTTTGAGCCGTCGTGGCACAACTCATTCTGTATTACGGGTGATGTGGTAGCGCAGATCAAAAAACTGAAAGAAGAGAACGCTCCAGATTTGTGGGTGTGGGGCAGCGGAAATTTGATTCAGACGTTGCTCAAAAATCATCTGATCGATCTGATGCATTTGTGGATCTACCCGATTACGATCGGCACGGGCAAACGACTTTTTGCTGCGGGAACTCAGCCACAAAACTTCAAACTTGTTGATTCAAACATATCGACGACCGGCGTTATTCTAGCGACCTACGAGCCCTCCGGCGCGCTCAAATCAAGTTGATGCAGCCACGAGAAAAGAGTTTGGTATACTCGCCGAATGAAAGTTGGCGTGGGGTCGAAAAATAAAACGAAAGTCGGCGCCGTTACCGAGCTCTTGCGCGAGTACCCGCTGTTTGCGGGTGCCGAAGTAATTGGCATGGATGTGCAAATCGAACAATTCGGGCATCCAAAAAGTTTGGAAGAAACGGTAGCGGGAGCGGTCGACAGGGCGCGGCAGGCCTACGCGGGCAACCAATACGGATTTGGCATCGAGGGCGGGCTCATGACGGTGCCGCAAACCAAAAGCGGCTATATGGAAGTTGCGGTGTGCGCGATTTACGATGGCACGCGCGTGCATCTAGGACTTTCGCCGGCGTGTGAATGGCCGATGGAAGTTATCGACGCAATACTCAACAAAGGATTGGACGGTAGCCAAGCGATGAAAGCAGCGAATCTGACGCATCACGAAAAATTGGGCGAGCATGAGGGATTCATTGGTATTGTCACGAAAAGTCGTATGAATCGCACACAGTTCAACAAAGCGGCGGTGACGATGGCACTGATTCATCTTGAGAATCCAGAGCATTACTAATTCCAGATATTCAGATTTTTTTGTTACAATCCCACCTCATGCACCTCAACATTCCACACACATTTTCAAAAGCAGAAGCGACGCAGCGGGTGAAGCAAATGCTGCAGGAGGCGCGGACAAAAATTTCGGATAAAGCAACGATCGACGAAGAGCGCTGGGAAGGTGACACGCTGCATTTTGCCGCGACCGCCGAGGGGCAGCAGGTTTCGGGGCAAGTTGAAGTCACCGATTCGGCGTTCGTCATCGACGCGAAGTTACCGTTCATGCTGCGGCTGTTTGAAGGCCAGATTGAAAAGAAAATTCAGGAACAGGCGAAGCAGCTGTTGGGATAAAAACCTAGGATCCATACACTCCCAAGCCGCCGACCCAGGGCGTCTGTCTCCAACATATTGACTTTTTGGTCAATTTCATGTATTATACTTCGAGACTACATCCAACGGTGGGGGATTGGAAGTGGCTCATACAGCGACGGCAACGCCATTCACGCCGGTATCGCGCCTTGAACTGGATACGGGCCTCGCATACGCGCAGGGAAGATACGACGAGTTGCTGGACATCGATCTCCTCGGCACGATTGTCGACGAGTCGTTGACTTCCCGCACTCGGCGCAGCAAGTTGCCGCTTCTAGTTGCAACCGTGGTGCGCAGGCACATTCATGCCCGCAACTCCGCTGCTGTTGCGCGCATCGACGCCTACAAAGGCGCGTGCATGAAGATCTTAAGCGATCGCAGCGTTCGCAGTCGCGCAGCTAAGCAGCGATTGCGCGACCGAGGAATACCCGTTCCTCCAGCTCCGGAACCTGTGGAGCACCCCGAAGACCCGCGCCGCAAGGGTCAATTGATGCTCTTATAACCGTTCCCACCTCGCCTCGCACAGACCCCTGCGCGAGGCTTTTTGCTATACACATGCCCTCGTTGCCTCTCTCAAATCGGCGCTACAATTACCGTACTTATTAATTTTTCTCCATATCACTATGCCAGGTGCAATCGCAGGGGTTTTGACAGGAGTTATGAGTTTATTCGGCGGTCACGCAACGCCGACGCCATCGACAATGCCGCACGACAACGGCCTGCATCGCGGACAGGTGAGCGGCCCGGTCGACATCGCGTGCGTCGGCGCTGCAGTTGCGGCCCGCGAAAACGCGCTCGATTCAGCGATGCTCACCGAAACGGCCGCGCTCAATAGCGCATACAGCACGCGCGCTTCGGCGCTCGTTGCCGCATTTGCGCAAACGGACACCGCGTCGGTAAAGAGCGCAACGAAAGCGGCGTGGCAGGCTTTCAACGCCTCGACGCAAGCGGCCCGGAAGGCGTGGCGCACATCGCAACAGGCGACTTGGGCTACCTATAGGAATGCCGCCAAGCAGTGCAAAGGAGCTACGACCGTGACCGATTCGGCCAATGCATCGACTGATGCCGGCACGAGCAATTAAGGGCACCGAATCGAGAAGTGATACACTGCTGCGGTGAGAATTATCTTTTTCGACACCGAGACAACCGGCGGCGCTGAAAACGACCGCCTCATACAGCTCGCAATCAAAGAGCGGGGAGTTGACGCGCCGATTCTGAATGCGACCTACAAACCGCCGGTGCCCATCTCGTTCGATTCAATGGCGGTGCATCACATTACTCCAAAGATGGTGGAGGAGCGGCCGGGATTCGTCGACGCAAAAGAATACACAGAGCTGAAAACACTATTCGAAGATCCAAACACGGTTGCCGTGGCACACAACGCCGCGTTTGATATTGCCATGCTCGCACGAGAGAAAGTAGCAATCGGTAAAACAATTTGCACGTACAAAGTCGCTCGAGCGCTTGATCCACAAGAGACGATCGGCCAGTATCGATTGCAATATCTGCGTTATTTTTTGGGTTTGGAGGTGGAGGCGCTCGCGCACGATGCATTTGGCGATGTGCTGGTGCTCGAGGCGGTCTTTGAGCGCTTGCTCGGCAAAATGATCCAGCAAAAAGGCGGGGAGGCCGCGGCGCTCGAGGAAATGGTCGCAATTTCCGCGCGCCCGATGCTTTTCACCACGCTTCGATTCGGCAAATATAAGGGCAAAAAAATTGAAGAGATCGCGCGCACGGATCGTGGCTATCTGCAGTGGCTGCTGACGCAAAAGCGACAGGATCCTGCGGGAGAAGCCGATTGGATCTACACGCTCGAGCAGTTTCTCGCGTGATTGCTATGAGCAACGAGTACGACGTGATCGTGATCGGCGGCGGCGCTTCTGGCATGATGGCCGCGGGGCGAGCGGGGGAGCTTGGCAAACGTGTTTTATTGCTCGAAAAAAACAAAAAGCTTGGAGAAAAACTTTCGATCACCGGGGGCGGTCGGTGCAACATTTTGAACGCGGAGGAAGATGAGCAGGTATTGTTGAAACACTTCGGCAAAGCCGAGCAGTTTTTGTATTCGCCGTTTTCGCAATTCGGCATGAAAGAAAGCTATCAGTTTTTTGAACGCCGCGGTTTGCCGCTGATCGTCGAGGCTCGCAAGCGCGCGTTTCCCAAGAGCGAAAAGGCAGGCGATGTCGTCAAAACACTCGAAACATACTTACGCGCAGGAAACGTGGAAGTACGGTTGAATGCCCCGGTTGAAAGAGTGTTGATTGAAAACAACGTAATCGCTGGCGTCGTGGTTGGAGGCGCAACACTTACGGCGGATGCATACATCCTCGCAACCGGCGGTGTCTCGCATCCCGAAACCGGATCCACTGGCGACGGATTTGCGTGGCTCTCGGCGCTTGGTCACCGTGTGCAGCAGCCGTCGCCGACCATCGTGCCGCTCGCCGCATCCGACCCGTGGATCAAACAACTTTCCGGCATTTCGATACCGAACATGAAAATCACTTTTTTCGCTGATGGCACTCGCGCTTTTTCCGAACGGGGCACTCTGTTGCTCACGCATTTCGGACTCTCCGGACCGCTCATTTTGAATGCGGCAAGCAAGGTGGCGGATCTCTTGGCGTTTGGAAGCGTGACAGCGGTCATCGACACATACCCGGATATGGATCTCGGCGTTTTGGAGCGGCATATGACCACCGTCTTTGATGCCAACAAAAACAAGGCGCTCAAAAATGTATTTCGCACCATCGCACCCGTTGGCACGAGCGCTGTCATGCTTTCGCTTGCAGAAGGCGTCGATCCCGAAATCAAAGTGCATAGTGTCACCAAACTACAGCGGCGCATGCTCGCCCACACACTTAAATCGCTCCCCGTTACCATAATCGGGCTCATGGGATTTGATCGCGCGGTTGTGGCCGACGGGGGAGTTGATCTCACCGAAATCGATACCAAAACATTTCGCAGCCGTCTCGTTTCGAATTTGTTCATCACGGGAGATTTGTTGCACATTCGCCGACCCTCCGGCGGCTATTCGTTGCAACTTGCGTGGACCAGTGGATTTGTTGCCGGCGACCATGCCTCGCGAGCACGTTAAAGGGATTCTCATGGTGTATTTGCTACGATGAAACGATGAAGACCGACGTTTTGATTGTTGGCGCGGGCGCCTCGGGTTTGATGGCGGCGCGAGAATTTGGGCGTGCGGGCAAGCGTGTAACCCTGCTCGAAGCGCGCGAGCGTATTGGCGGCCGCATGTTTCCGCTGCCGGTCGAGCGTTTTGGCTACGCGGCCGAAGGTGGTGCGGAATTCGTTCACGGTAATGCGCCGAACATACACGCACTTGCAAAAGAGGCGCAGCTTTCGTTCATCGGTGCCGGGGAGTGGTGGAGCGTTCGCGACGGCGAGCCACGCCAAGGTTTCCAACCATCGCCGCATGATGCGCTGCTCAAAGAAAAACTCATGACGCTGAGCGAAGACATCTCGGTGCAAACGTTTCTAGATCAACATTTCAGCGATGAAGCGTACAAAGATATGCGAGAGAATGTAGTGCGGCGAATCGAAGGGTACGAAGCAGGTGAAGCTTCGCGTGCAAGTAGTTTTGCGATGCGCGATGAAATGAACGACGAAAGCGCGTGGAAACAATCGCGCCTCAAAGATGGCTACTCGGCACTTGTGCATTTTCTTGAACGTGAAGTGCGCGAGGCGGGCGCAGAGCTGTTGCTGGAAAAAGAAGTCGTTGCCATCGACGCGACTGGCGCGGATGTAATCGCGCACTGCGCCGACGGATCAACCTACTCAGCGCAAAAAGTGCTAGTCAGCGTCCCGCTCCCGCTGATCGCGCGCATCGATTTTACGCCCGCGCTGCCCGAAAAGGTGCGTGCGGTGGGCGAGATGGGATTTGGCGCGGTCATCAAACTACTGCTGCACTTTCAGGATCGGTGGTGGGTAGAGGCGCGACAGCAACAATTCGAGAAATTATTTTTTATGTTTTCACGCGAAGCGATACCCACGTGGTGGACGCAGTATCCAAACCTCACTCCAACGCTCACCGGTTGGCTTGCCGGGCCGCGCGCCGCACTGTTCGCCGATACAACCGATGCAGAACTTTTGGACATTGGTCTCACGTCGCTTTCAAATATTTTTCAGGTTGAAAAAATAAAACTCGCTGAGCAATTGGTGACATCGCAAGTAGTAAATTGGCCAGCTGATCCCTATGCACGCGGCGCCTATTCCTACGCGACGCCAGAGAGTAGTGTTGCGCGGGAAAAAATAGTTAAACCAGTACACGACAAGATTTTTTTCTGCGGCGAGGCACTCTATTCAAAAGAGTACGGGACCGTCGAAGCGGCGCTCGGCAGTGGGCTCGAAATTGCAACACAAATGCTAAGTCTTGCCTAGATTGTTGCGCGATGAAGATTTGTGGCATGATGGCCGCATGACAAAATACATTATTGGCGTTATCGCCCTTCTCGTAATTATTGGCGGTGTGTGGTATTGGATGCAGCATTCTTCTTCGGTAGCCCCTGACATGGGTTCGACTGATCAAGGCACCACGATGGCAGCAACTTCTACCTACGCAACCTCGACGTTTTCGGTCGTCTATCCGAGCGATTTTACCGTCGATCCCAATTATCAGTACACCGAAGTAGCCAACAAGCCGATCCCGGGCGTCAGCTTCATCATCCCCGGCAGCATGGCAACCGGCACCAATCTCGCGTCGGATTCGTATGTATCGATCGAAAGCTTGCCGCGCGCCAAGATTTGCACCGGCGACATTTATCTTCCGGAGAACGTAAAATCCAAGGCGGTCAACGACAACGGCGTCGATTACTCACTCGCCACTTCAAGCGGAGTAGCCGCCGGCAATT
>DATMZK010000031.1:0-5178 GCA_035560295.1 Minisyncoccota bacterium
CGCTCTACGACGCATACAAAGGCGTGCGCACCATCTGTGTTTTGGGCAACACCGGCGGCGGCCGCGACACGTGGAAGCGGCCCGTGATGGGAAAAATCGCGAGCGAATACTGCGGCGACGTAATTCTCACCAACGAGGATCCGTACGACGAAAATCCGCGCGCAATCGTCGAAGCGATGACCCCCGAAATGTCGAGCGCGCCCACGATCATCATGGACCGCCGCGAGGCAATCCGCGAAGCGCTTTCCCGCGCGCGCGCGAGTGATGCCGTATTGATCACCGGCAAAGGCACCGATCCGTGCATTTGTATCGAGGATGGCAAAAAAATCCCGTGGAGTGATGCTGAGGTAGTACGCGAAGAAATAGCGGCCCTCAATAAATAGGTGTAACGCGAGTACCCCCTCAAAACACATTTTTGGGGTGTCTCGCAGCGCGTCGGCGCTAAGGCCTGGGAATTTTCGGGAGATAACTTACCCGACCCCACAAAATGTGTTTTGAGGGATACGTTATAATTGCTGCATGGTTCGCTCCGTACTCAAATGGGTCATCATTCTCGGTGTCGTTTTGTTGATTGTGTTTTGGGTGCTCGCCGGTGGATTTGGTGATATTGCGTCGAAAGCCAACTCTCTCAATTTCTCGATCGGGAACTTAATATCCGGCTCCTCAACGCTTTCGTCGTTCACGCTCCCTGGCGCGCCCGCGATGCCACAAATTCCAATCGCGTATGAATCTGACGGCAGTGGGGGCTCCGGCAGCGGCGCAATTCCCAACGGCGCCAATTCCCCCTACGCCGGGCAAGTGGTGCTCGCCGAAGGCGCAGCGCCCACGCAAACCCCAAGCGGGCAATACGTAATCATTTCCTCTTCGCCGGGCGCGCCATCGATAGATATTGCCGGCTGGACGTTGCAAAGCACGCTTACCGGCGCGCGCGCAACTATTCCGCAGGCTGCGTCGCCATTTCTCGTTGGTAGCGTAAACGCTGTGGGCTCGGTAATGCTGCGGCCCGGCGGCATTGCCTATGTGGTGACCGGCGCTTCGCCCGTGGGCGCATCATTTTCAGAAAACATGTGTACTGGATACCTCGGCACACTGCAACCGTTTGTGCCGGCGCTCCCGCTCAGTTGCCCGTCGCCGACTTCGGAAATTCCCAACAACGCGCAAAATCAATCATCGCTGGGCGCGAGCTGCATGCAATATGTTTCGCAAATTCCGCCGTGCATGTTCCCCTCCGGCCCACCAAGCGGGCTTTCTAGTGCATGCGTCTCAACTATCCAAACGAGGCTTTCGTACAACGGCTGCGTCGCGGCGCACCGCAATCAACCTGGGTTTTCACACAACGCGTGGCGACTCTATCTTGCAAGCGGCATCGTGCTGTGGGCGGCAGAGCACGACGTCGTGCGCCTCCTCGACAAAGAAGGGCGTCTGGTTTCGGTGATTAATTACTGAAATTAAAAAGTATAATCCCCGCCGCGACCGACACATTGAGTGATTCTTTTTCGCCACGCATGGGAATTTCGACGAGCGCATCGCACTGCCTGCGCAGCGTAGGTGAAAGGCCGCGCACTTCGTTGCCAAAGACGAAAAGAATTGGTTTTTTTGTTTTGAATGCACGGTAGTCGACGGAGCGCGCATCTTGCTCAACACCCACGATCGCCCACCCTTCTGCGCGCAGCTTTTTGATCACCGTATTTGGATTGTTTGCATATTCCCACGGCACCGTTGTTTCGGCGCCGAGTGCTGTTTTGGAAATACTTTTGTCGGTGCGACCGAATCGATCAATCGGCGTCGGCGTGATGCCGGTGAGATATATCTTTGCAGCGCCCGCTCCATCTGCAGTGCGCAGCAAGGCGCCCACGTTGTAAGTGCTGCGAACGTTATGGAACAAAGCGGCCATCATGCTATCCTTGTGCCATGCTCAGCCGCTTTCCGCAAATCCTCTTTCTGGCGCCGATGGGCACGTCGCTCTTGCGCATCGTCGCCGGGCTCACCATTATCTACATCGCGTGGGTGTTTTATAACGAGCGCAACACGGTGTCGCGTATGCGCCTCCCCTTCATCGGAACATGCCCTCCGTGGCTCTGCCTCTTTGGCAGCGTCGCATATTTTGTAATCGGCGGGCTCTTGGTGATCGGGCTTTGGACGCAGGTTGCTGCGCTCCTCGGGGTCATCGTCGCACTCAAATCGAGCATCTACGCGCACCGATATGAAAAAATAATTCCGCTACCGCTTTCTGCAAACCTGCTTTTGCTTGCCATTTGTCTCTCCCTCGTTGTTTCCGGCGCCGGGCTCTTCGCGTTCGACCTGCCGTTGTAAATAGCAATTTTGTCGCCGAATTGCTATAAATAGTCCTACCGCCCATAGCTCAGCTGGTAGAGCAGCTCCCTTTTAAGGAGACGGTCCCAAGTTCGATTCTTGGTGGGCGGATTAACGACAGAAGCGTTCACAAAAGGGAGGGGTGCCGTAGTGTATGATGGTTTTCTATGGACACAGCGAATCCATTTGAAAACGCACTTGCGCAATTGGAACGTGCGGCAAACGTCGCAACGATTGACCCGAATTTACTCGCCCGCATGCGCTCGCCCGAGCGGCAGGTGCGAGTTTCTATTCCCGTCATGATGGACAATGGCAGCCAGAAAATTTTTGAGGGTTATCGCGTCCAACACTCGAGCGTGCGCGGGCCATACAAAGGCGGCATTCGCTACCATCACGACACCAATATCGATGAAGTAAAAGCGCTCGCGCTTTGGATGGCGATTAAGTGCGCCGTTGCCGACATCCCGATGGGCGGTGGCAAGGGCGGCATTACCGTCGACCCGAAAGAACTTTCCAAAACCGAACTCGAACGCCTCTCGCGCGGCTGGGTGCGCATGCTCGCGCCCGTGCTCGGTCCAAAAATCGACGTCCCCGCCCCCGATGTGAACACAACGCCCGAAATCATGAGCTGGATGGTCGACGAATACGAAAAAATCACCGGCGACACGAGCGGCGCCACGTTCACCGGCAAACCAATCAAAAACGGTGGCTCCGAAGGCCGCGGCGCAGCTACCGGCATGGGCGGTTTTTTTGCATTCGACGCCCTGCGCAAAGAATTCGGAATCAACGATGGGGCGTCGATCGCAATTCAAGGCATGGGCAATGTCGGCGGCAACGCGGCGCAGATTTTTTCCGAACATGGCTACAACATCATCGCGATATCGGATTCGCACGGCGCAGTGGTGAATGAAAGTGGGCTCGACGTCGGAAAAGTACTCGAATACAAAGAAAAAAATCGCTCACTGAAAGGATTCCCAAGCGCCAAGGAGATCTCCAACGAGGCGCTCCTCGAACTTCCCTGCGACGTACTGATTCCCGCTGCGCTCGAAAACCAAATCACCGCGTCGAATGCGGATCAAATCAAGGCGAAGATGGTACTGGAGCTCGGCAACGGCCCCACCACGCCAGAAGCCGACGACATGCTCTTCAAACGCGGCATTCCGGTTGTGCCGGACATTTTCGCCAATTCCGGCGGTGTCGTGGTCTCCACCTTCGAATGGGAACAAAATCTCAAAAAAGAACACTGGACCGAAGCACAGGTATTTGAAAAATTGCAGACAATCATGCGCACACAAGCCGAAGAAATTTCGACCCGCGCCAAAAAACTGAAAACCGATCTGCGCCGCGCCGCGTTCGTGCTCGCACTCGAACGAATCGGCAACGCACTAAACAAATCAAAGTAACCCGACGGTAGCTCCGGGAGAAGTTTTGGACAAGTGCGATTTGTCCGAAGCAGAATGCGCAAGCATGCGCATTCTGCAAGTCTCGCGCCTGGACAAAACTTCTCCCGAAGCGCCCGACCAGTTAGTTCCCAATCGTCACCGTCGCTGAATTCGTGATCGGCGTGCCAGTCGGCGTGTTGCATTTGATCGTGAACGTCACCGGCCCGGAGAGCGCGACAGTCGAGGCGCCACCCGAAGTGCTATTGCCTGAGAAGTTGCCGTCGGAAGACGACTCGACGCACGAAGTCACTCCCTGCGTTGTCCAAAAGATGGTCGTGCGGCCGCCGAGCGAAACACTTGCGGGATTTGCCCAAATTTTTGCCTGCGCCTGCGAGCTTGTTTGATACTGCGTCGTTTGTTGTTGGGGAGGTGCAACAGAAACATTGGTACTCGCCTGTCCGCCGCCTGGCGCTTGCACCACTCCCACCGGATACCCAGCGAGCGAACAGATGTTATCGAAAAACGAAGGCGGAATGATGTACGAAAGAAAATTATTCGCCCACGGACGCGACAGACACAAATTGGTTGCGTTGCCCGCGATGCCGAAAAAGCCAGAGACAGCTGAATTGCCGTTGACGCTCGTCGCTTGGATGGTCGCGCCGCCTCCCGCTGAGAGCAAATCGCCGTGCAGTCCCTGTCCTGGCGGCGGCAACGTCGGCGTTTTTTGGTTGAGCGCCGTTTGCGAGGGCGGCGGCGTTGCGCTTCCGGTGGTGTCGTCGTAGTAGACGGTGGTCGTGTAAGCGAGATTGCTGCCGCCCGGACCAAATCCAGGCGCATAGCCGGGCGGAGTCGGCGTGCAGGTGGGCTGCAGCTGGCATCCATTTGACCCAACGCCATTGTCTTGCAGTTGATATCCAGCCTGACACTGCACATTCCAGCTGGTGCATCCGCCCGCCGCGGTACCGGTAGCGTTCTGCGTACTCACCGTGACGGTTTGCGAATATTTACCCGTCGTGTCATTCATGTCGATCTTGTAGATGCCATCGGCCGAATACGTGTGCGATTGGTTAATTGCGTTGCTACCACAAGGAGCGCCGCCGCAGGTAAAACTAAAACCCGGCGAGCCATCGTCGAAATCTATGCTGTACGGACCATTGGCTTCGCCGGAAAATGTGACGAGGAGTGGCACGCGTCCGCCGAGTGGTGAGGCCAAAAAAGATGTGGGCACAACGAACAAACTCGAGCTTGCGGTCGATCCCAGCGTCGTCGAAGAAACAAACACCTGTGGCACGCAGGTGCCGGGGAGCGCGCAGCCATGGGTATCAGTGCCCGCACTTTGCGCAACGAATCCCGCGGCGCAAATCGGCGGCACGGGTGCGACACAATTGGTGGGAGTCGTGCTTGAGGAGGTTGGTTGCGTCGGCGACGGACTGCACACCGGCGGCAGCGGGCAGTTGAACATATCGCTACCACCGGGCGACGG
>DATMZK010000032.1:0-2363 GCA_035560295.1 Minisyncoccota bacterium
CGCTCCTGATTGTGGGCGAATGGGGCGGACAGAGCAATGTCTCGCTCGACATTCACAACTGGATCGGTACTCCTTCTATTTCAGGCGCCAATCTCGCCAAAGCGCTGAAAGAGCATGTCGAGATGCACGCCGGAGAATTTCTCACAATCAAATCACCGGCACTTGCCGCATCGGTCAAAGCCGAAGCCGACAAAGTGACCGTGACCACCGACAAAGGCGAATCATTTGAATCAAAGACGCTGCTGATCGCCAGCGGCTCGCGCCGACGCCAGCTCGCTGTGCCAGGAGCCGCCGAGTACGACCAAAAGGGCCTTACCTATTGTGCGAGCTGCGATGGCCCACTCTTTGCCGGACAAGACGTGGCGGTTGTTGGCGGCGGCAACGCGGGATTTGAAAGCGCATTGCAGCTCCTTGCCTACTGCAAAACGGTGACGCTGCTCAACCGCAGCGACGTATTTCGCGCAGACGAAATCTCAGTCGCAGCGGCAAAGGCGCATCCCAATTTCAAGATTATTCTCAATGCGGAGCCGACGGCCGTCGAAGGCGGACAGTTCGTCACCGGTATGAAATATAAAGATGCGACTTCGGGCGAAGAAAAGAAACTCGACGTCACCGGTATCTTTGTTGAAATCGGTCTTCTGCCCAACACCGAGTGGCTCGGCAACGCCGTGCAACTGAACGCAATCAAACAAGTGACTGTCGATCCCAAGACGCAACACGCATCGCACCCACGCGTTTGGGCAGCTGGCGATTGCACCGACGGCCTCTATCACCAAAACAACATCGCCGCGGGCGATTCGGTAAAAGCGCTCGAAGATATCTATCTATTTGTTCGGAAAGAAATGGGCGCAGCCTAGGCCCGGCCCGGGCACCTTAAGACGTGATTCGCTTCAAAACCGAAAACGCTCGGTCCACGTCTTTGTCGGCGAGAAGAATGGTGAATTCCGCGCGCACCGAAATCACCTCAACGAGACTGATCCCCTCCATCGCAACGGCATTTAGTATTAGGTGATACACGCCGGGCACCGTAAGGCTCGCATCAGGCAAGTGCATCGTGATAGCAGAAAGATGTTCGGTGCGATGCACGCTGGGAATGTTCTGCAGTGCCGCCAGCACGTCTTCGGCGAGTTCCTGGCTCACAATAACGGCAACCTCGCGAACACCTCGCGAGAGATTGAAGAATGTGTCGGCGCCTTTTTGTGCACGCTTGCTAATCACGTCGAGTGCAAGCAACGCATACGGCGAATTGGGAAACGAAAATTCAACAAGATTTGAACGCACGGTAATGTCGCTCATGTGCTTCAGAAACTTTGCACCATAACGCGGCCGCTGTACAGATTTATTCATGCGATGTAGCGCCATCGCAACGGCGGCCTCCGAAACCTCTTCGTAAAGCTTTTTCTCCACCTCAGGGCGAATACGCCGGGCAATCTGCGCGTTGTTCGCAATGCCCTCGCTCATCGCCTCAAGCAAAAAAGGCGAGCGCTCGATCACTTCTTCAACAGCCTGGCTTACGGTTTTCATTGTTATATTTATAACAAATCGTCATAAATTTGCAAATATCGTCAAAATAGTTGGTCCCTCGGGGCAAAAGGCTGAGAATCACTACAGACCTGATCCCACTCTCACTTGGAGGCAGCGATGGACCAAATTGCAATCGGGCAAATCGAAAGCGGCGGTGTCGTTTTCGTGCGCAAAGAGGAGTGTTCGCTCCTGTGCAAGTGTGGGGCGAGTATGCGCCACGCACGCACCGCTCAGACTGCACTCGGTACTCGCCACACGTTTGAGTGCCCAAGATGCGACCTGTACGCGTTCCTCTACACGGATCCGCTGTTCTGCATCCGCTCGGACGAACTCCCGACGGGCAAGTCGGTCGGCGAATATGCGGCCGAACGCGCCCAGCAAATCGCCGATAACGACGAGCGTGCGCTTCATCTCAGCTGATCGAGCTGAAAGAAAGGAGGATGCCAAGAGGCCAACCTGTCGGCCTCTTTTTTATATAACGCCGAACTTTTTACCAACGAGTGCGAATTTTTCCACCGCCTTCTGCAGATCTTCTTTGGTATGAGCGGCGGAAATTTGCACCCGGATGCGTGCCTTGCTTTTGGGAACGACCGGGTAGGCAAAGCCGATCACGTAGATTCCTTCGTTGAAAAGCTCGGCTGCCATGTCGACGGCCTTTTTTTCATCGCCGAGCATGATCGGGGTGATCGGATGTGACGCATCGGTGACTGAGAATCCTTTTTCGCGCATTGCATTGCGGTACCATTTCACATTGTCCCAGAGCCGCTCGCGCAATTCGGGATGCGCAGGCAAATATTCTTGCACGACCTTGAGCGATGCGCCCACGACAGCGGTGTCGA
>DATMZK010000033.1:0-4796 GCA_035560295.1 Minisyncoccota bacterium
TATACGTTGACCAGGCAGTTATTTGCTGCTACAGTACCCCGGCATATGTTAAAAATCCGAATGCAGCGCACGGGACGTATCAATATCCCTAGCTACCGCATTGTCGTTACCGAACACACCTCCGGCCCTCAGGCGGGCAAATATGTAGAATTGGTGGGCAACTACAACCCGAAGAACAAAGACCGCAATCTCAAGGAAGACCGCATCAAATACTGGATGTCTGTCGGCGCCAAACCCTCCGGCACGGTTCACAACATGCTTATTTCGGCTGGCATCATCACGGGCAAAAAGATCAACGTTTTGCCGAAGAAAACGGTACCCGCGGCCGCTCCGGTAGAAGCAGCAGAAGCGCCCGCCGCCCCGGCTGAGGCCGCTGCAGAGCCCGCCGCAGCCGAGGCCCCAGCTGTCGAAGAAGCACCTACCGAAACCCCCAGTGAGTAGTTGACTTGAGGCCGGTTTTTTTGCACACTGTTGGTACCTGCTTACCATTTAATACCCCCGCATGGAACAAGATCAGACATTCCTGGAATACGTGGTCAAAGAGCTCGTCGACAATCCTGCCGACGTGAAAATCAAGCGCACCGTCGATGAGATGGGCGTTCTTCTCACGCTCTCGGTCAATCAAGACGACATGGGCAAGGTTATTGGCCGCTCAGGCGCGACCGCAAAAGCAATCCGCACGATTCTGCGCGTGGTTGGCATGAAGCACGATGCGCGCGTCAATCTCAAAATCGAAGAGCCGGAAGGCAGCACACGCGTCAGTGGCGATTCAGGCACCGTGGCGGAAATTCCTGCCCGCGAACCTCGCGCTCCTCGCGCCGAGCGCTCGCTCGACGACGTGCTTGGTGAATTGAAGGATTAGCAATGACCCACTTTCACATCGTCACTCTCTTTCCGGAGAGCATTCAGCCGTATCTCAATGCCTCCATCATTGGCCGCGCGCAAAAAGCGGGCAAGATAAAAATTTCGTACTACGATCCCAAAAAATTCACTCGCGACAAATACGGCCGCGTGGATCGCCGTCCGTATGGCGGCGGCCCGGGTATGGTGTTGGAGCCCGATGCGATTTTGCGCGCCGCTTCCGCCGCTTTCAAAAAGACGAAAACACATCAGACCACACGCTCCACTGTAGAGGGTTACCCTCTTCCATCGGCGCGGTTGTTTTTTGCCACCGACGGAGCTCTTTTTGATGAGGCAATGGCAAAGAAACTCGCGAAGAAAAAAGACATTGTCTTGATCTGCGGGCACTACGAGGGCGTGGATGCACGCGTGCAGAAAATTTTGAAAGCGAAAAAAGTTTCGGTCGGCCCATATGTGCTCACCGGCGGGGAACTCCCAGCAGCAACCCTTATCGATGCAATCGCCCGCCACGTGCCGGGAGTCTTGGGCAAAGCCGAATCGCTCGAAGCGAGCCGCGTCTCGTCTCCGGAAGTCTACACGCGCCCGGAAGTATTGAAATGGAAAGGGAAGAACTATCGCGTGCCCAAAGTGCTGCTCACGGGGCATCACGCGAAGATAGAGGAGTGGAAAAATTCGAAACGAGGGAAAAAATAAGAAACTTGCGCTAGCCGTGTATATTTTGCATAGTTGATTTGGAACCGCATTCACATCCTTTGACGGGAGCGAAAAAATGAGCACAGTGCTTTTCGCTAGCATTTTGGGCGTCGCCGCCGGACTCCTATTCAGTATTGGCATTTCGGCAACGCCGATCGTCGGGTGTGTGATAATCGCCTGTTGCGTAGTGGCAGGTTTCTATTTGGGCAAGCGCCTCGACACTCACCTGCGGCGAGAGTGTCGCGAACTCTAGAACTACTATGTTCAATAAAAAAAACACCCCAGGCACGATCGTGCCTGGGGATACTTCATTTCCCCGCTGTAGAGGGTTACCCTCGTACATCATCACGAGCGGCTACATACGAGCCGCGTGCATTCTGATATAGCGCCGCTGCGCCGCGATCAGGATGACGCCGACCACAAAGGTCCCTAAACCACCGCAGGCGATCGTGGTGCTGCCCAGTATGACCGCGACCAAACCGACAACCGCGCCAACCAGTGCGGTGTGGAATGGCCAGTTAGAAAACCAAAACGCATCGATTGTTTCCCGCTTCATTTCCAAGGCCTCCTGAAAGAGCGTGAAAGTATTATATGTTATTTAGCATGTGAAGTCAAGCTTGACCCTAGACAAAAGCCTGATACAATAGCCCAACTTTTACCGCGAGCCGATTGAGTTACGCTGGCGCTTTGGGGAAAAGGGAGAGGGTGGGGTGGAAGCCGCTCGATCCATTTTACTATCCATTTTTTATAATTGTCGACGCTCTGCGCCGCTCTCTGCGTGGTACGTCGATATAACTCAATCGTCTTCATGGCAAAACCCAAGTCCGTGCGACCGCAGAAATTTTTCTCCGCGTTTCGTGAGCCGCTCGTCAAAATGCCGAACCTGGTCGAAAGCCAGATCGCATCCTTCCGTGAATTCGTGGAGGGCGGCGCGGAGCGCGTGTTCAAAGAATTTTCTCCGATCAACGATCATGCTGGCAAAAAGTTTGAATTGAAACTCGTGAAGTTTGCGTTTGGCGAGGTGCGTTGGGATGAATACTACGCAAAGCGCATGATGCGCACCTATGAAGCGCCGCTTTCGATGGTGGTGAAATTGAAGAACAAAACAACCGGCGAAGAAAAAGAGCAGGAAATTTTTCTTGCAGATTTTCCGTGGATGACCCCGCACGGCACGTTCATCATCAACGGCGTTGAGCGCATCGTCGTTGCTCAGCTCGCTCGTTCCTACGGTGTATTTTTTGAAGGGGTCCCGATGAAGGGAAAGAATTATTTTGCAGCAAAAATCATTCCGGCCCGCGGTGTATGGATCGAAATCGAAAGCGATCCGGACGGCGGCATGTACGTTAAGATCGACCGCAAGCGCCGTTTCCCAATCACTGCGCTTCTCCGCGTTCTCGGCCTCAAGACCGATGCGCAAATGTTGCAGCACTTTGGAAAATCGGCCGCTGCTCGCGATGCAATCCAAAACACCCTCCAACACGACACCGCCAAAACGCCCGAGGAGGCCTACGTTGAAATCTACCGCCGCCTCCGCGACGGCGATATCGCAACGCCCGACAACGCGCGCGATCACGTCGAGGCCATTCTTTCGGCCGAACGCTACGATCTCTCCAAAGTCGGCCGCTTCCACTTCAACCGCCGCTTCAGCATGCCAACCGGCGAAAAAGATTTGGCCGCTTCCACACTCTCGCTTGAAGACGTCGGCAAAATTGCAACCAACATCGCTGAATTGAACGCCGATCCCAAGGCCGAAGGTGACGACATCGACCACCTCGGATTCCGCCGCGTGCGATTTGTCGGAGAACTGCTCGAACAGCGCATGCGCGTCGGGCTTTCTCGCATGAAGCGCAACATTCAAGACCGCATGGCGATGGTAGACGCCGAAACCTCGGCGCCGGTGACGCTCATCAACCCACGTCCGTTCCAAGCCGCGATCCGCGAATTTTTCACCACCGACCAGCTCTCGCAGCTCATGCAGCAATACAACGCACTCGACGAGATCGAACACCTCCGCATTCTCTCCACCCTCGGCCGCGGCGGTCTTACCTCCGAGCGCGCCGGCCTCGAAGTGCGCGACGTGCACAGCTCGCACTACGCGCGCGTCTGTCCGATTCACACACCAGAAGGTAAAAACATCGGACTCGTGCTCCACCTTTCGCTCTACGCGCGTCCCAACGAATTCGGCATCATCGAAACGCCGTACGCAAAAGTGCAAAAGGGCGGGATCACCAAAGAGATCGTCTACCTGAACGCATTTGAAGAAGAGCAGTATGCGATCGCGCACGCAGGAGTTGAGCGCGACGAAGCAGGCAAAATCACCGAAAAAATGGTTGAAGCTCGCCAAGGCGGCAAACCGGTTTTGGTGCCGCGCGATGAGGTTGATTTCATCGAGGTTGCCACCAACCAGCCGTTTTCGGTCGCCACCTCCATGATTCCGTTCGTCGAGAACGACGACGCAAACCGCGCGCTCATGGGTTCGAACATGCAAAAACAGGCAGTGCCCTTGGTGGTGCCTGAGGCTCCGTATGTAGCAACCGGCGTTGAAGCCGCAGCCGCTCGCGATTCTGGTCGCTTGGTGCTCGCCGCAGAAGCGGGCGAAGTCACGCACGTCGACGCGCGCGAAATTAAGGTCAAAAACAACGACGGCAAAACAAAAACATACGAACTCGTCACGTTTGCTCGCACCAACGGATTCACCGCATTCCATCAGCGTCCGACTGTTTCGGTCGGCGATTCGGTCAAAAAGGGCGGCATGCTCGCCGACATGGCGACGTCCGTCGGCGGTCAGCTTTCGATCGGGCAGAACGTCCGCGTCGCATTCTTGCCGTGGTTCGGCGCCAACTACGAAGACGCCATCGTCATTTCCGAGCGCCTCGCCAAAGACGCAAAATTCACTTCCATCCACATGGAAGAGTTCGTCTGCGTCGTGCGCGACACCAAGCTCGGGCCGGAAGTCACCACGCACGACATCTCCAACGTTTCTGAATTCAAACTCCGCAATCTCGACGAAGACGGCATCGTGCGCATCGGCGCCGAAGTGCGTCCGGGCGACATCTTGGTTGGTAAAGTAACGCCAAAAGGCGAGACGCAACTCACTCCCGAAGAGCGCCTCTTGCACGCAATTTTCGGCGAAAAAGCAAAAGACGTAAAAGACACCTCGCTTCGCATGGAAGGCGGCAAACGCGGCCGCGTCATCGGCGTGAAAGTATTTTCTCGCGAATCAGGCGATCAGCTCGAAAGCG
>DATMZK010000034.1:0-4163 GCA_035560295.1 Minisyncoccota bacterium
GGTCGGATTACGGGGGTAGAATAAAAATTGTGGCCGGCCGCGTTGTGTGCTTTTATGCTGCTGGGAAATAGCAGCATCAATGGAGGCTAGGATGGCGGAGGTTGTTTGGGAACGCAGGTTTCCTGTGGAGCTGCGCAAGGAGGTCGAATTTCTCGTCCCTCTCGAGCACGGGGTCATGGTCAAACTGCGGTGGAATATTTCTCAGTCCTTCCGAGAGATCGACGAGAAATTGTGGGTCGTTCTTTACCACTACGGTCAAATGGTTCAAATGTACTCAAATCTGAACCGAGAACGCTGGACCCAGATCGATCGAGACCCGCATGAAGGTGGCTACAATATCGCGCTCGGCGACAAGACATTGCGAATCGACGACACCGACCAATCCAAGGAACTGCCGGTGGGGCAGGGGGAGATAGCGATTCTGAAATATCCGGCCGACATCGTGGTGCAGCTCCTCGCCGGATCAAAATAGTACTTTGCATCCTCACGCCCGCTTATCGGTGTGAGGATGCTGCTTTTTTCAAGATATGCTAGAGTGCATTCATTAGAAGCGGCCTTTGGATAGGTAGCTCTCAAATCACGGTTTGAGACCTAAAATCTGAAGGCTGATAAATAAGCCTTTATACATGGAGAAAAAAGAATATTCCCTCGAAATCGCGGGGAAGACGATGACCGCAGAATTTAACGATTGGGCCGATCAAGCAAATGGGTCGGTGCTTTTGCGCTACGGCAATTCGGCCGTACTCGCTACCGCAGTGATGGGTAGCAAAGAATCAACGCTCGATTATTTTCCGCTCTCGGTGGAGTACGAAGAGAAGTTTTACGCCGCGGGCGCCATCCTCGGCTCGCGCTTTATGCGCCGCGAAGGCCGCCCGAGCGATGAGGCCGTGCTTTCTGGTCGCGTCGTTGATCGCACGATTCGCCCGCTTTTCCCCAAGGGTTTGAAGCGTGACGTGCAGGTCATCATCACCGTACTTTCGATCGAGGAATACGACACCGACATTTTGGCAGTGAACGCCGCATCGCTCGCACTCGCCACCTCCAACATTCCGTGGAACGGACCAGTTTCGTGTGTGCGCATCGGACTCGAAGAAGATTCGAGCGAGTTCATCACCAACCCAACCTACAAACAACGCCAAGAGGAATTGCCGCCCAAAGCAGTCATGGACCTCACGGTCTGCGGCAAAGACGGCCTCATCAACATGATCGAAGTGGGCGCGCGCGAGGTTTCGGAAGACACGCTGAGCAAAGCACTCGCTGCGGCAAGCGTCGAGATTGAAAAGATTCAAGCGTGGCAGCAGCAGATCGTGAAAGAGCGCGGCGTTGCAAAAGCCGCCTTCATAGCCCCGGCAGACGACGGCGAGCGCCTCTCACCGGCGTTCGACGAAGTCGTCATGCCGCTTGTGAAGGCAAAAAACGGTCGTTTCGACAAAACCGATCTGGGCACGTTCAAATCGGCGTGGATGGGACACGCGACAAAAACATTCGAAGATATTCCGCCGCAGCGACTCGACGGCTACTTTGAACACCGCATGGACGAGTATGTGCACGAGCTTGCGATCGAAGAAGGGAAGCGTGTCGACGGCCGCGCAATGGACGAGGTGCGCGCGCTCTATGCGCAAGCCGGCGGCATCTCGCCGGTCATTCACGGCACCGGCGTCTTTTATCGCGGGCAAACGCATGTGCTCGCAGCACTCACGCTCGGCGGCCCCGGCGATGCACAGCTCATCGACACCATCGAATTCCAAGACACCAAGAAAACATTCATGCTCCACTACAACTTCCCGCCGTTTTCTGTCGGTGAGACAGGGCGCGTGGGCGGCATGAACCGCCGCATGATCGGGCACGGCATGCTCGCCGAAAAATCGCTCCGCGCGGTGTTGCCAAGCAAAGACGTGTTTCCGTACACGATTCGTATCGTTTCAGAATGCCTCGCCTCCAACGGTTCGACTTCGATGGGCACGGTGTGCGCAGGCACGATCGCACTCATGGACGCCGGTGTGCCAATCAAACGTCCGGTTGCTGGCATTGCGATGGGCATGATGAGCGACAGCAAAAAAGGCGTCTACAAAGTATTGACCGACATTCAGGGACCGGAAGATCATCACGGCGACATGGACTTCAAAGTTGCCGGTACGAGCGAAGGCGTGAACGGCGTGCAAATGGATGTGAAAGTCGATGGCGTACCGCTGAAGGTACTCGCTGAGGCGTTTGCACAGGCAAAAAAAGCGCGTCTGCAAATTCTTGAAGTGATCACCAAGGAAATCGCGAGCCCGCGAGCCGACATTTCTCCGCGCGCCCCGAAAATTCTCACGACCAAAGTGAAAGTCGAGCAGATCGGACTCGTGATTGGCCCTGGCGGCAAAATGATCAACGGCATCCGCGAACGCACCGGCGTCGACGACATCACCATCGAAGACGACGGCAGCGTCTTTATCACCGGCAAAGGCCCGGCGGCAGAAGCAGCGCTGAAAGAGATCGTCGATCTCACGCGTGAATACGAAGTGGGTGAACGGTTCGAAGGCCCGGTCGTGCGTATGATGGACTTTGGCGCTTTCGTGCAGATTGGCCCCAACAAAGACGGCTTGGTGCACGTTTCGGAAGTTGCACCGTTTCGTATCGGCTCGATTAGTGAGGCGTTGAAGATAGGTGACGTCGTTCCCGTGGTGTTGAAAGAAATCGACGAAAAAGGACGCTATAATCTTTCCATCAAAGCCGCTGATCCGGAATGGGCTGCCAAAAAGGGGCTCACGCCGTCACAGGGTGGAGAAGACCATGCCCGACGACCACACAGAGATGAACGCGGTTCCCGCGGCGGCGAACACCGACGCAGGATCTAACACAGGCGCCATAGGCGCGCCGCAACCCATGCAACCAAAAGAGCCGGCGACGCCACCTGCGTCGCCGGCTCCGTTACAACCCGACGCTGAAAAGGCAGTCAATCCACACATCGCCAAATTATTGCAGGAAATAAAATTGCCCGAGCGACATGATCCGGTGAAGCCGGCTCCAATTGTCGGGCAAGCGCCTGCCTTTGGTGCAGTACCCACGATGCAAACACCACTTCCGGCAGAAAAAGTTCCAGAAGCAGTGCCTCCGCCTCCTGCCCCGACGCCCGCACCTGCCCCGCAGCCCGGGGAGAGCGATGTACCGCCGATTCAATCGCTGCACACGATGAAAAATGATCTGCAGGATGTGGTGCGCGAGCGCAAAATTTCTCTCGTGCAGGCCGCATCGATGGAGCAGGATCGTCGTGCCAAAGACCCCGTGCCAGACTTTGCCCGCGCGGCGGCTCCCAAACGACACATCGGCGTCATGATCACCGCGACGCTGCTCTTGATTGCGCTCGGCGGCGTCGCAATCTACGCCGTCTACTCGTTCGTGCAGGGCGGCACCGCTGCGCAAGACCCAGCAACCTCCGGCATTCTCTTTGCAGAAAAACAACTCACCCTGCCGATCAGCGGCACCTCGCCAAACACGCTGAAGCAAACGCTCGGCAATGCGCTCACCCAAGGCGGCGCGCTTGGCACCATTGTAGAAATCATCCCCACGGTGCAATCGACCAGCACCGCCGGCCAATCGCGCGCGACGCTGTCGCAATTTTTTGCAGCGATCGGGGCGCAGCCGCCAGCCGATCTGATGCGCGCCCTGTCGGATCAATTCTTTTTTGGTATTCACATGGCAACCGACGGCCCAGGCACCCTCTTCATCATCCCCGTACTCTCATACGACCACGCGTTTGCCGGCATGCTCACATGGGAGAGCAGCATGGATTCAGATCTTTCGCCCCTATTCAAACAGGTCCCTTCGCTCACTCCTGCGCCCGGGGGCGGCCTGCCTGGCGCGCGCGTATTTAAAGATATGGTGATGCGCAATTACGACATGCGAGTGCTGCAAGACGATGCCGGCTCTACCGTGCTCTACTACTCCTTCCCGACCCCCAATTTGCTCATTATTGCCGCATCCACTTATACCTTTCCCGAAGTGCTCAGCCGATTGCAAGCAGCGCGGAGCCTTTGATACAATAGCGCGCATGAAACACCTCGGCGAAAATGAGCTGGATGAATTGCGCGGCGCGCTCGAAGCAGAAAAAGATGCGGTTGAAGAAGAGTTGGCCGATCACGGCAGGCAGGTAAACGACGACGGCGAATGGGAGGGCGCCT
>DATMZK010000035.1:0-3934 GCA_035560295.1 Minisyncoccota bacterium
GTAAATGCGGGTGATTTCGTTGATGATGTATTCCTGCGCGCGCACTTTGCCGGAGAGCGTGAAGAGTTCTTCGAGCTCGGCAGAGCCGTCGGTGAGGAAGTCGCCCTTTTCAACCGACTGCCCCGTTTTGACCACGATCTGACGCATCGGAGAAACGCGGTATTCGGTCTCTTTCTTGGCAGCGCGGCCTGTTTTGCTCGAAGCAGTTTCAGGAACAATGGTGATCACCGTTTCTTCGCCGTCGCGAACGATTTCTGAGACGACACCCGAAACACGTGCGAGCGTAGCGGGAGCTTTGGGCATGCGGCATTCGAAGACTTCTTCAACACGCGGCAGACCCATAGTGATGTCACCACCTGCGGTTGCGACACCTCCGGTGTGGAAGGTACGCATGGTGAGCTGAGTGCCCGGTTCACCGATTGCTTGAGCGGCAACGACGCCCACTGCCTCGCCGATGTCGATCATTTCGCCGTTGGAGAGGTCCATACCATAGCATTTTTGACACACGCCGCGCGCGACTTTGCAGGTCATCGGCGAGCGCACCGTCACTTCTTTGATTGATGCATCTTGTTCGATCGATTTCGCGTCGTCGCGGGTAAGGAGCGCGTTTCGTTTGAATCCGCCCGCTTCCGATGCGAGCACGCGGCCGGCAACACGGTCGGCAAAGCTGCCACCGATGTTTTCTTTGCCCGGGCGCAGAATGATCACGCCCTCTTTGGTGCCACAGTCGTTTTCGAGAACGACGACGTCGTGCGCAACGTCGAAGAGGCGGCGCGTGAGGTACCCGGCGCGCGCCGTGTTGAGCGCGGTGTCGGCCAAACCTTTGCGGGCGCCGTGGGTCGAGATGAAGTATTCAATCGGGGTGAGACCTTCTTTCAGCGAGCTGCGAATCGGGAATTCGATAATTTCACCGCGCGGGTTGGTGATGAGACCTTTCATACCGGCCATTTGGTGCAACTGCACTACTGAACCACGAGCACCTGAGGTGATCATGTCGTGCACCGGACCGTTGGGGTCGAGCGCGTCAACCACGTGCTTGCGCAAATCGTTGGACACTTTCGCCCAGGTTTCAATCGTCATGCGCTTGCGTTCGTCGTCGGTGAGGAGGCCAGAAAGATAGTTTTCTTGTTCGCGCGCCGCGATTTCCTGACCTTCCGCGATCAATTTCTTTTTCATGTCGGGGACGGTGACGTCGGAGATAGACCACGTGATGCCGGCGTAGGTTGCGTAGCGGAAGCCGAACGCTTTGATCTTGTCGAGAATCTTCGGGATGCCGTCGAGCGAATAGTGCGCGACGAGGTTTTGCACCATGCCCTGCATGCGTTTGTTGGTAATTTCTTCGTTGATGTACGGGAAGTCGCTCGGCAAGACAGAGTTGAAGAGGAGGCGGCCGACGGTCGTCTCAAACACTTTGCCCTCGAATTGCGCGTATTTTTTGCTGTCGCTCGGCAACACGCGCACTTTCGCGCGCAGATCTATAGCACCGAAATCGTACGCAGTAATCGCAGCATTGGTCGACGGGAACGCAGTTCCCTCGCCTTTCAAGCCAGCCATAGTTTTGGTCATCCAGTAGCAGCCAAGCACGATGTCGAGGAGTTTGGATGCAACGACGACGTCGCCCGAGCCCGGTTTCAAGACGTTTTTGTTGGCCGACATGATTTGCGCGGCTTCCATTTGCGCGGCTTCAGAAAGCGGTACGTGGACGGCCATCGCGTCACCGTCGAAGTCTGCGTTGTATGCGGGGCACACCAACGGGTGCACCTGAATTGCGTTGCCTTCGACGAGCACCGGGCGAAATGCCTGGATCGATTGACGGTGCAGGGTTGGGGCGCGGTTGAGGAGCACGTATTTGCCTTTGATCGCTTCTTCGAGAATCGGCCAGACTTCCGGCGATTCGTCTTCGATGAGACGGCCGGCGCCGCGAATGTTGTATGCGAGTTCGCGTGCGAGGAGGCCCTGAATGACGAACGGGCGGAAAAGTTCGAGCACCATGTGTTTTGGAAGGCCGCATTCGTCGAGTGCCAAATCAGGGCCGACGACGATGACCGAGCGACCAGAGTAGTCGACGCGTTTGCCGAGCAAGTTTTGGCGGAGATAGCCGTGTTTGCCTTTCAAGTAATCGGCGAGCGATTTCAGCGCGCGGCGGCGACCACCAAGAATGCCCGAGACGCCGTTGCCACGGCGCATGGAGTTGTCGAGGAGTGCGTCGACGGCTTCCTGCAAAATGCGCTTTTCGTTGCGCAAAATGACTTCAGGGGCGTTGATTTGCTGGAGGCGTTTCAAGCGGTTGTTGCGGTTGATGACGCGGCGGTAGAGGTCGTTCAAGTCAGACGAGGCGTGACGGCCACCTTCGAGCGCGACCATCGGACGCAGCGCCGGCGGTACCACCGGGAGGCGCGTGATAAACATCCACTCGGGACGCACACCAGCGCGGAGGAGGTTTTCGGCAAGCGCGAGTCGCTTGCGGATTTTTTCGCGTTCGGCGGCTCCGGCGGTCTCGTTTTCTTCTTTCAGTTTTTTGACGAACTCTTTCAGATCGAGGCGTTTCAAAATATTGTAGAGCGCTTCGGCGCCGATCGTGGCGCGGAACATTGCGCCGTATTTGACCGCAAAGAGGTGGTACGCGGCTTCGTCGAGCACAACGCCCTCGCGGATCGACTCGATTTCTTTTTTAGCTTTTGTTGCCTTGTCTTTCAGCTCGGCTTTCACTTCGGCATTTGCCGCAGATTTGGTTTTCTGTTGGAATTCCACTTCCAAATCCTTGAGAAGGCGTGCGCGTTCAGGCTCTGCAACCGTGGTGACGATGTACCCGGCAAAGTACACAACTTTTTCGACTTCTGCGGCAGAAAGGCCAAGCAGAAGCGCGATGCGCGACGGAATGCCGCGGAGGAACCAAATGTGGGTGACCGGGGTCGCGAGATCAATGTGTCCCATGCGCTCACGGCGCACGATGGCGCGCGTGATCTCAACGCCACACTTCTCACAGATGACGCCGCGGAAACGGATGCCGCGGTATTTGCCGCAGTAACATTCGTAATCTTTTTCCGGACCGAAGACGCGCTCGTCGAAGAGGCCGTTCTTTTCCGGACGCTGCGTGCGGTAGTTGATGGTCTCGGGCTTGGTGATTTCACCGTACGACCAATCAAGCATGCGCTCCGGCGAAGCGAGTCGCATCACGACTGCGTCGAATTCTCCCGGGATGCTGTCTTTTCGTTTTTGCATGGCCATACGATTATTGGGTGTTACCTTCGCTCATAAATTCGATGTCGATACCAAGACCGCGCAGGTGACGAACGAGAACGTTGAAGGTCGCCGGCGTGTTGGTTTCCACAATGCGTTGACCTGAGACGATTGCGTCGAACGCAGCCGAGCGGCCCAAGATGTCGTCTGATTTGATCGTGAGAATTTCGCGCAGTGAGTGCGCAGCGCCGTAGCCGAGGAACGCCCAGACTTCCATTTCTCCCACGCGTTGACCGCCGTTTTGCGCTTTGCCGCCGAGTGGTTGCTGCGTCGTGAGCGAGTACGGACCGATCGAGCGCATGTGAATCTTGTCTTCCACCATGTGGTGGAG
Source organism: Minisyncoccota bacterium (assembly GCA_035560295.1). GTDB lineage: Bacteria > Patescibacteriota > Minisyncoccia > Phycocordibacterales > UBA2100 > UBA10103. The sequence goes on from DATMZK010000035.1 coordinate 3,572, forward strand.
CTTCAACATGTACATGATGCCCACCGATACCGGCTGCGCGAACGCTTCGCCCGTGCGACCGTCGAAGAGGATGCGTTTGCCCGTATCGGCAAAGCCCGCTTTGGTGAGTTCCTCGCGAATCTCCGCTTCGGTTGCGCCAGAAAACGACGGCACGACTGCTTGATAGCCGAGCGCTTCTGCCGCAAGACCGAGGTGCAATTCCAAAATCTGTCCGAGGTTCATACGAGAAGGCACGCCAAGCGGAGTGAGAATGATGTCGACAGGATTGCCGTCTTTGTCGTACGGCATGTCTTCTTCGGGAAGCACGCGGGAAATAACGCCCTTGTTGCCGTGACGGCCAGCGAGCTTGTCACCCACCGAGAT
>DATMZK010000036.1:0-8699 GCA_035560295.1 Minisyncoccota bacterium
TGCGACCATCCAATTCTTTGAACGCCCGACGCACCGCCTCTTCGAGACTTTTCGTTGTTTTTTGTTTTTTTTCTACCAGGCGCACGATCGCTTCCGTATCGGTTTCCGAATGGAATTCGTACCCATCTTTTTTGAGCATCGCTTTCAGCGCGTCTACATTTTCCACGATGCCGTTGTGCGCGAGCACAAACGACTTGTCTGTCGAATAATGCGGATGCGCATTGGGGACGCTCACCTTTCCGTGCGTCGCCCAGCGCGTGTGTCCGATACCAATCGTTGATTCCGGCAGCGACGGCCGATCTTTGACGACGACGCCTACTTGTTTTGCGACATCAATAGAATTACCAAGCACCGCAACGCCCCAGCTGTCGTAGCCGCGATAATCTAAGCGGCGCAAACCTTCCATGACCGCCTCAGCGGCGTCACGTTTGTCACCCACATAACCAAAAATACCGCACATAGTTGTATAGCAGGTATGACGGAGCATCACGCCTGCGCTTACTGTTTGTAATGGGCACTGTTGTTGATGGAGAGCGATTCCTTCATCGTTCATTTATGTTCATCGTTGCCGACGAATTTTTCCGAACGATGTTGCGGCAGGGAATGCTGCCGAAGGGTTCCCGCAGATACTAAACGAAACATACGTTGCTCCAGCCATGTTTCGTTTGTCCGAATGTCAGCTCGAAAGCCGACCCCTTTCCTCGTATTCCTTCGGGCACTTGCCCTCAGGACCACACGCTTAAATGTCCAATACGCTCTCGTGTGTTTTGTCTCTATTTAGAGCCAATAAATGCCGTTTTTCATACGGCCTCTACAAACGATACAGGAGAGGAGGAGGGAGCGCAAATGAAGAAAAAGAAAAGCGGGCGCCCCAAGGGGGCGCCCGCGAATGCGTCAGAACGTCAAACCGTTGAGGATTTTGATGGTCGTGTATAGAACCTTTGGATCCTCAGGCTCTCTGCCAATGAGCACTGCGTGTGAGTCGAAGATTCCGCCTCCTTCAATCTCCACCAGGCCATTGACGGCAAGGGTAGTTCCCGTTTCAACAAGTGCGACACCGTACAGATACTTATTCGTTGCGCAGACCAGTGTTTCAGCTGATTTACACGGGTGTATTTTTCTTTCCTTAAGTTCTCCGTAACGACGAACCTGAAGGAAACCACGAGCCTCGAGAAATTTCCTCGTTTGATTCGGATATTCCGAGGCGATGCCGCTTTGCCATCCGTAGGCGTTGAACAGGTCCTGCAAACTGTTCGCCGCGTTATCGCCGCGGGTGAAAAACATGCCGCGTGTTTGAGCAACGGTGGTAAACGCACCAAATTGTTTGACGACGTACGATCCACTCTCGAGAAACATATCTTTGCCGATAATGCCAAGTACGACAGTGAAATCCTCCTCAAGTAGATCGATCATTTGGTCTGAACGACAGAAGATGGCGCGAGTAATTTCGCCGAAACCTTTCACTGTCGCTTGAATTGCTCGCGGATGTTCTCGCTGTATTTCAACGCCGCTTGCAGCGAGCACATCAAGAACTTGCTGCTCGATATGTTTGCCTTTCGGCAGCGCGATTGCCTTTGTCATCATATTCTCCCTCAAAGAACAAAAGAACAACGGATTCCTCTCGGAGTTTTGGGGCGCATGCAAAAACCCCCTCGCAAGAGGGGGCTGAGTTGATCAAACACTATCAACGCACTCCTCTCTCGCGAGAAATAGGTGCGTCATGATGCAAGCGCGCAATGATCGTGCGATAGCCGCCGAGTTCTCCCTGGAGCCATTTGGATACACGAGCGATGGTGGTGGTGCTCATGCCGGTCAGCGTTTTGATCTCCGAATAGGGGACTTCGGCCGTGAGAAGACAAGCCGTTTTGTAGCGCCCCGCGAATTCCTCGATCTCTTCTGGAGTGAGGAGGTCGCGCAGGAATCGCTCCGCCTCGTCGCGGTTTTTCAGGGCGAGCACTGCCTCTACCAAAGCCTTATATTCGGTCTTTCGCCAATCGATATCCTTCATACAGCCACTTTAGTTGAGTAAAGCGCTTTAGTCAAGTAAAGCGGCACAAGGGGTGTGGATAGGCCAATGCTTGCGCGATATACAGGGCGAGTGTATAGTTTTTTTGTGACTTCAATACTTTCGTCTTTCCGATGCCGAGCGGCTTGCCGTTGAAGCCGTCTTTGAGCGTTGGAATTTCGAACTCTCCAAGACGGCTTTAACCAGCCGTTTTTCTGTTAGCTGTTCTTTACGGAGGGAAAGAAATGACAGTCGAAGAGGCGATGCGGGAAGCAAGCGGTCCGCGGTGCCATCCACTCCCGTATACGGTCAGGTATTGGCTTGCCCTATACGCCGTAGAGTGGAACGAGGATGCCAACGATCCGCTTGCGCAGCTCAAGCATTGCATCGGCAAACAGGTATGTGACGCGTTACCCGAGGCGCACAATCCCCAGCATCCATCTCTCAGCGACATGATGAAAATTGCCGCGAACATCAAAGACGGCGCAGCTTTCATCGCTACCCAGCAAGATGAACAGCGGGCATTTCTCACTCGGGTTGCTATCAGATGCACCCTGTGGGACATCGTATGGCCCTCGTTGAAACTGAAGGTGTAGCGCCCGTCGCGCATCTCCAAAACAGGCAGCAGAAGTGGGCGCCGACCTGCGCCCCTTCTGCAAATTTTTCTGAACACTATGCAAAACAAAAGCACATACATGCAGTTCCGAAGCCGAAACAGCGATGAGGCTGTTTCGGAGTGTTTGTAATTGCAATATTCGAACCTTCCCAAGCGGCCTCATCGTGAGGCCGCTTTCTCGCTGTGCGGGAATTGATCATCTGTTCTTTGAGGGAATCATGCGTACACTCAGCCAGAAGTGGATCACCTTGTCGCAAAAATTGCGTGCTGCGGGTTGGCCCGAAGATAAAACCGATCCACGCAAACTCGCCTCCGACTACTTCGCCGGACGAGCTTTTTTGTCGGAAACGAATGAAGAACAGGGTGAAAGGAGTATACGCTGGTACGCCATCCCCGGTCGTCTTTGGGTCGACATGGGACTGCAGCCCGTCGGCAGGGAAGCGCGTACGGATTAGCTGCAGTGAATGCAGTACTGTTTGCATGCGGGCGCCGAAGGCGCCCGCTTTTTATGTATGTTACAAAAAAACGCGGCGGATCCGAAGATCCGCCGCTGGGTTGAAGAAAGAAACATCAAGCGACCTCCGCGAGCAGCTGCACTGAATCCGCCGCTTCCTGCGGGAGCTTCAGCAGCACCGGGCCGGCGATCTGCAGGATTCCTGCGATCTCGGCAGGACCGAAGATCCCGGTGCCGGAGCGATGCGTGTGATGCTCGTTGGCCATGAAGAGGATGGCAGCGAACGTCATCCTATCTTCGCTCCCGGGAGCCATCACGAACGCGCAATCCAGGAGATCCTGGAAGGCCTGCTGCAGGACGTCGCGTCGCGGTAGGACGGCATTGTAGCTCGTGAGAGCAGCGGCGAGCGCCTGATCGGTTTCGCTGTTCCACCTCTCGAGCCAGCGTAGTGCGGCCGAGCGGATGTCATCGCTCAGCAAGTACTTGCCGGGCGTGATGTGGGCATCGAGCTGTTCGATGCACACGACGGCTCGGCTCGCGTGCAACTCGATATTCGAATTGCGGCGAAGGGCTCGTTCGAGCAGTACTGCGAGGTAAAATCCCGCCTGGCGGGGGGTTCCGGTAACCTGAGTCATTGCTGTGCTCCTGTCGTTCAATTTGCGCTCCGACGATACTACAACAGTTTTCGGTTTTGCAAAACTGCATCCATTCGAACAGCTGCCAGGGTTATTTTCCCAACCGCTTCCTGATCCAGTGCTTTTTTACGAACGGCACGGTAAGTGTTGAGAGGAAAAAGCCGACGACCGGTACGAGCGCAGAGAGCCACGGTCGTGTGACGCCGATGAGCGTGAGAAAAATGCTCACCGTCGCATACGTGAAGCACACAATGAGCAATTTTCTTGTGCCAGAGGTTTCCCAGGCTTTATCGGCCTCGACCGACTTATTGCGCGCTTCTATGTTTGCGACACGCTCCTCAAGCGGTTCCATATTAGATCTTGATTATCTTTTCCCACGGACGTCCGGCGACGCCGAAGTGGCCGTAGGCGGCGGTTTCCATGTAGATTGGGCGGCGCAGATCAAGACGCTCGATGATGGCAGCGGGGCGGAAATCGAAATTCTTGGTGACGATGTGCGTGAGATTTTTTCCTTTTTCGTCGAACGCTTCCACCATCACGGGCTCAGCGCGGCCGATTGCGTAGGCGACCGAGACGAGCGCTTTTTTCGCGTATTTGTTGGCGACCAAATTTTTGGCAACGAAGCGACACATGTATGCGGCCGAACGATCGACTTTCATCGGTTCTTTGCCCGAAAAGCAGCCGCCGCCGTGCGGCATGAGGCCTCCATAGGTATCCACCTGAATTTTGCGGCCCGTGAGACCGGCATCGGCTGCAAAACCGCCGATCGTGAAGATGCCGGTCGGGTTGACCAAAATCTCGATGTTTTTCGTCGAACCCAAGACTGGCGTAAAGAGATGCTTAATCAGCTGTTTGCGAATTTCTTCTTGCGAGACTTTTTTGTCGTGCTGTGTGGAGCAGAGTGCGGTGAGCACTTTGCCGCCAGAGATCGTCACCTGTGTTTTGCCATCGGGGCGCAGCCATTTCAGCGTGCCGTCGCGGCGCAATTTTTCGAGTCGGCGGGCGAGCGCGTGGGCGAGCACCACGCCTTTGGGGAGCATTTCTTTGGTCTCATCGGTCGCGTAGCCATACATGATGCCTTGGTCGCCGGCGCCGCCGGTATCGACTCCTTGCGCGATGTCGGGGCTCTGCTGCGCGACACGCACAAACACCTCGAGTTTATCGGTGTAGCCGATATCGCGGTAGACTTTACGCGCGATTTTTTCGAAATCAACTTTCGCTTTTGTTTTTACCTCACCGCCGATCATCAGTGTGCCGTGGCTACCAAACGTTTCGACGCCCGAGCGCGACAGCGGATCTTGTTTCAACATTTCATCCAAAATGGCGTCCGAGATCTGATCGCAAACTTTGTCGGGGTGTCCTGCCGTGACGCTCTCTACCGTGTATCTGTCGAGTAAGTGGAACATAGTGTATGGAATTAAATTTGTATAAACGAAAAAGCTCCCCAAACGGGGAGACATTTTTCGTGTATCTTCCCAAAAGGGTCCGGAAGCACCTTTCGCCGATGGCGTAGGTTGCTGGCAGGTCGTAGGGACGGAGCCCTCGCTGCACTCTGGATACTTGCAATCCTGGTCGGCATCCTAGCAATTGCGCATTTTTTCTGCAAGTGGATAATGCAGCAATGCGAAAAATAATCCTTGCGTCAAGTTCGCCGCGTCGGCGCGAGCTTCTTGAGCGAGCAGGAGTTTCTTTTGTGGTGGATGTGCCGGGCGTCGATGAAGACATGACGCAACGCGTCTCGCCTAAGAAGCTTGTGCAAAACTTGGCACTTGCGAAGGCGGCAGCCGTCGCACTCCGGCATAAAGATGCGATTGTCATTGCGGCCGACACTGTTGCGGCGCTCGGAAGTCGTCGTTGGAGCAAACCGGAGAGCAAAAAAGAGGCGAGCATGATACTGCGCGCGCTTTCCGGCAAAACACACGATGTCTGGACCGGCTTTGCAATCATCGACACCAAGACGGGTGCGCGCATCGTGCGTGCCGTGAAAACTCGCGTCACTTTTCGTTCGCTTACATCGAAAGAAATACAAATGTATGTTGCAACGGGGGAGCCAATGGATGGGGCGGGCGGCTACAAAATGCAGGGAGCCGGAGGCTTTGTGATCGCGAGCATACACGGCGATTACAACAACATTCTTGGCATGCCGCTGCCTGCCGTTTTGGTTGCACTCAAACAGTTTGGCGTGCGAGTTTAAGCTTTCAATTTCAGCAACTTGCCGATGATGGTCGCGAGCTGTGCGGGATCATGACGCACGAGTGAGCTCTCCATCGAGGGCGTACCGATTTTTTTGACCGGCGCTTGGTGTTTGGCGAGCAGGTTGGAGCCAATGAGTCCGTGGCCCTTGGGCAATTTTTTCCACGACACGAGCGTGTCTCCCTCGCGCGCGTATTTTTTCAAGAGTTCTGGTGCCGGTGTGCGGTTGTTGTAAATCACGACGTCGATCGCGCCGCCGAGATATTTTTCGAGCATCGCGGTGTAATCGGCAACGCTAAAATCTTTCGTGTGCTCTTTTTTGGTCATGAGGTTGCAGATGAATATTTTTTTCGCTTTGCTTTTCATGATCGCTTCGGGAATCTTGCGCACCAAAAGATTTGGCACGATGCTTGCATAAAAATTGCCGGGACCCAGCACGATCGCATCGGCGTCGCGAATTGCGGTGAGCGCCTTTGGATTGGCACGGCCGACCGGCTCGAGCCACAGGTGTTCGAGCGAGCCGTTGAGCTTGGTCATCTGAATGGTTTCTTCGCCGCGGATGATTTTGCTACCCACTTTTGCCATGAGGTGCACTGGATCGAGCGTGACCGGCACGACGATGCCATCGATGCGCAAAATCTCGCCGACGGTCGCAACCGCTCGATCAAACGAGCCGGTGATTTTTTCGAGCGCCGAAAGAAGCAGGTTGCCGAATTTGTGTCCCTTCAACTTGCCGTTGTCGAAACGGTAGTCCATAAGCTCGCGCATGAGCTTGGTGGAGGAGGAGAGGGCAACGAGGCAGCGCATCACATCGCCCGGAGGCAAGACGCCAAGCTCGTCGCGCAGGATGCCGGTGGAGCCACCGCTGTCGCTCATCGCCACGATCGCGGTCAGATTGACCGGGTATTTCTTGAGGCCTGAAAGCACCGTAAAGGTGCCGGTGCCCCCGCCAATGACGACGACGCTCTTCTTTTTGGCCATAATTGGGGAATCCTAGCAGAAACGGCGGTATTTGGCACGTTGATGCGCAGGCCGCGTTTGCGGCGTATACTGAGGTCATGTCAGCGCGCGGTTTCCTCATTTTTACCGTCATCCTTGCCGTCGTCATTCTTGTTGGTGCGCTTGCGCTCATTTTCTTGCCTTCGCCGCAAAAAGGGGAGCCAGCGGCGCCACAGGCGACCACCACTCCCGGAACATCAACCGCACCGCTCGATACGCAGGTGCAAGTGACAGCGCCGCAAGAAAATGCGACGGTCGGTCATACATTCGACATTGTGGGGCAGGCACCGGGCAACTGGTCGTTCGAGGCGCAATTTCCAATGCAGGTGCGCGATGCCGACGACAATCTGATCGGCACGGCAACAGGGCAGATGCAGGGCGATTGGCAAACGACTGCGCTCGTGCCATTTAAAGCAATCATGCGCATTGACGCATCGTTTGAGGGAGAGGCGAATTTGATTTTACTCAAAGACAATCCTTCCGGCTTGCCGGAAAATTTCGACGAAGTAACGATCCCGATTGTCGTGAAATAAAAATAAGATGAGACGAAGTAGAGTCCCCGCCGAGTGCGCCTCGGCGGGGACAGGGTCGGGCTAGTGCATAAAAAGGCTGTCGGGCACCCAGTAGTGCATGTTCTTGAGTCGCGCTTCGTGCAACGCTTCTCGCTTGTCGTCACGAATCCGCAACGCTGCGCGGTCGGCAGCATCTGGGCACCCCTGGGTCCTGCACGCGCAGGCCGTCGGGCAACGAGTGACGCCGTGGTCCTTGATGAACGCGGCGACCTCGGTTTCGAGTGTGGTCACAATATTCCCCCTTCGTAGGTTGACCAAAAGCAACGTACCACGAATTTGCCAACTGTGCTAGTATTGGCCGATATGGCTCAAAAAACCCAGCAACAGAGGCAAAAAAGAGCCAATCAGGTAGTCGCATTTCTCAAAAAGCACTACCCCAAGCCAAAGAGCGAGCTCAACTACAAAACCCAGTTTCAGTTCGTCGTTGCTGTCATGCTGTCTGCCCAATGCACCGATAAAGTGGTCAATCGTGTCACCGAAACGCTTTTTAAAAAGTACAAAACTCCGGCAGATTTCGCGCGCGCGGATTTGAAAATGTTAACGAAAGAAATTTCTTCGATCACCTTTTTTCAAAATAAAGCAAAGGCGGTGATTGCCGCTGCAAAAAAAATAGAATCGGATTTTGGCGGCAAAGTGCCGCGCAATCCCGACGATCTGCAAACACTCCCCGGTGTTGGCTACAAAACCGCGCACGTGGTCATGGGCGAGCTCTTCAACGAGTGGCCGGGAATTCCCACCGACACGCACGTGCGCCGATTCGCCCTGCGTTTTGATTTGGTCGATAGCAAAGATTTGAATAAAATTTCAAAAGAGCTCGAAGCGCTCGTGCCGAAAAAAGATTGGAAGTATGTGAACAATGGTCTCGTGCTGTATGGGCGGTATATTTGTAAGGCCAATCAACACGATTGCTCGCCGCATGAGCTCACCGCCCTGTGGCTGCCATCGCGACGTATTTGGCCTAAAGCGAAATAACCCAACATTTAGCTTTATGCACCAGTGTGCTATATTCGACGCGGTAAACTTCGCATAAACGCAGCAGGAAAGATAGGGTCATGGACGCAAGACAAATGGCCGAACAAATGGGCAAGGCCTTTGGCGCACAAGCATCGAAAGAGTGCCGGGAACATCTCAGCGCAGGCAGGGGTCTCCCGGGTCGAATCGATGACGAGGACTATGTCCTTATCCGCCGTGGCAATGTGCTCTGTCGGATCCATGTACCGCAGGG
>DATMZK010000037.1:0-6338 GCA_035560295.1 Minisyncoccota bacterium
GATCCCAACTTGTATACTTCGATCATGCAACGCTTCGGCCCCATGGATATGCAAATGAACCAATGAACTGGACGGCGATCATATTTGGCAAACTCACCCTCTCGGTATTCCCGAGTAATCCAATTGCAATTGGGGGCGCCACTTTTATGGTGCTCTGCACGCTGCTTATTCTCGTGCTGCTGACATACTTTCATCGCTGGGAGTGGCTCTGGAGAGAATGGCTCACTTCCCTCGATCCGAAAAAAATCGGCGTCCTTTACATCATCGTCTCGGCGGTGATGCTGGTTCGCGGCCTCTCCGACGCCATCCTCCTGCGCGCGCAGCAGGCAACGTCGGTCGGCGATTCAGCCGGCATTTTGAGCGCCAATCACTTTCAGCAAATTTTTTCTGCGCACGGCTCGATCATGATTTTTTTTGTGGCGATGGGTGTGATGTTTGGCATGATCAATCTCGTGCTGCCGCTCATGCTCGGCTCGCGCGATGTCGCGTTTCCGTTTCTCAACGCCACGTCGCTCTGGCTCTTCGTTGCGGGCGCGATTTTGATCAACGTGTCGCTGCTTGTCGGCGATTTTTCGACCGCCGGCTGGCTTGCGTATCCGCCACTCTCCGAGATTGCGTATTCGCCAACCGCCGGCGTCGACTACTGGCTCTGGAGTTTGCAAATCGCTGGCATCGGCAGTTTGCTCTCCGGCATCAATTTTTTGGTGACGATCATCACCATGCGCGCAAAGGGGATGACGCCGATGCGCATGCCGATTTTTGTCTGGAGTGTTGCGGGCGCCATGTCGCTGGTCGTCTTCGCGTTTCCCATTCTCACCGTCACGCTCGCACTCCTTGCTCTCGATCGCACGTTTGGTATGCATTTTTTCACCGCGGGAGCTGGTGGCAACATGATGATGTACGTGAATCTCATTTGGGCGTGGGGACACCCGGAAGTGTACATTTTGATTCTGCCGGCCTTCGGCGTGTTTTCCGAAATCGTGCCGGTTTTTTCGGGCAAAAAGTTGGCCGGTTACACCTCGATGGTGTATGCGATTTGGGCGATCGTTGGGCTGTCGTTTGTTGTGTGGCTCCACCACTTTTTTACTATGGGCGCGGGCGCCGACCTCAACACTTTTTTTGGCATCATGACCGCGGTGATCGCCGTCCCTACCGGCGTGAAAATATTCAACTGGCTGTTCACTATGTATCGCGGCCGCATTCGCTTTACGACGCCGATGCTGTGGTTTATGGGATTCGTCGCGCTCTTTACGCTCGGGGGAGTAGCGGGCGTGGTGCTTGCGGAGCCCGCAGCAGACTATCAATTGCACAACAGCCTCTTTTTGGTCGCGCACTTTCACACCATGATCGTCTCGGGCGTGCTGTTTGGCTATTTTGCCGGGCTTACCTACTGGTTTCCAAAAATATTCGGGTTCCGTTTGGATGAGAAACTTGGCCGCTTGGCGTTTTGGCTGTGGCTCGTTGGATTTATTCTCGCGTTCGGACCCCTCTATATATTGGGCTTCATGGGCGCGACGCGCCGACTTGATCACTATGCCGCGAGTCTCGGCTGGCAGCCGCTCTTTATTGTGGCCGGAATTGGCGCGGTGCTGATCGTGATCGGATTTTTGGTGCAGATACTGCAGCTCGTCGTTAGTATCAAAGAGAGAAACGTGAATCGCGATACGACAGGCGATCCCTGGGACGGCCGCACACTCGAATGGACCACTAGCTCGCCGCCGCCTGCGTACAATTTTGCGATTCTGCCGCACGTAGCTGGGCGCGATCCGCTGTGGGCATGGAAACAAGAACATCGCGTGCGAGAGTCACATGACTACACCGACATCAGTATGCCAAAAAATGCAGGCGCCGCGTTCATTCTTGCCTCGTTTGTATTTTTGTTTGGGTTCGGAATCATCTGGCAAATCTGGTGGCTCGTTCTCCTCGGTCTCGTCGGCGCTATGGTCGCGCTGCTGTCGCGTGTATTTAACGACGAAACGGAAGAAATCATTCCCGCGGCAGAAGTTGCCCGCATCGATGCGCTTCGCGCTTCGCACCAAACTGTATGAACGAAGAAGCGCTTTATCTAACTAAAGTGGAGTCGCACGCGGCGGACGCTCGCACAGTGTTTGGATTTTGGACGTATCTGACGACCGACTGCGTCCTCTTTGCCGCGCTCTTTTCGGTGTACGCCGTGCTGCACGTGGGCGGGGGAGTGAATCTCTTTAGTTTGCCGTTCGTGCTCGTTGAAACCCTGCTTTTGCTCACCAGCAGCTTCACCTGCGGACTCGCGCTCCTCGCTGCGCGCGATTCGCAGAAAGCTGCCGTGATGCAATGGCTCGGCGTTACGTTTGTCTTAGGTGCAGCCTTTCTCGCGCTTGAGATCTCAGAATTTTCGCGTCTTGTCGCTTCCGGTCACGGTCCGCAACTGAACGGTTCGTTTTCTTCCTACTTCACGCTGGTTGGCACGCACGGACTGCATGTATTTGTCGGGCTCCTCTGGATGCTCGCCCTTCTTATCGCACTTTCGCGCCGCGGGCTCTCTCGGTTTAATCTGCGGAAACTCGTCTTGCTCGCATTCTTTTGGCACTTTCTCGACATCATCTGGATTTTCATTTTCACGTTTGTCTATCTCACCGGATCGCTATGAACCACTATTTTGAACAAATCGGCGCGCTCCCGCGCAAAGAAAATATTCGCACGATGTATATCGTAGGTTTTATACTTTCGCTTTTCTGCACGATTGCTGCGTACATGGCGGTAACGCAGATGCAGCTGCCGCGTCTCGTGCTCATCGCGGTGATTGTCTTTCTCGCGCTCGGACAATGCGTTGTACAGGGAATTTGTTTCCTCCATGTGAATGGCGAAAAAGGAACGCGGATGAAACGAACGATTCTGTTTTCTGCAATTGGGGTCGTAGCGATTTTGGTGGGAGGATCACTGTGGATCATGATCAATTTGAACGCGCGCATGATGCCTGGCGACGCTCAAATGGAGCAGTATATGCAGAACGAAGACGGCTTCTAACATGTTCGCGACCTATTTTTCTCTGACCAAACCGCGCATGGTGCTCGGCAATTCGATTGTTGCGGCTGCGGGATTTTTGTTTGCGAGTCGCGGCAGCTTTGATCTGCCGCTGTTTGTCGCGATGGTCGTCGGGCTCGCGGCAGTGATGGCCGCTGCCTGTGTCTTCAATAATTACATCGACCGCGACATCGACGCCAAGATGCCGCGCACGCTGGGGCGTGCGTTTGTGCGCGGACAAGTTACACCGCGGAATGCACTTGTGTTAGGCACTGTACTGATCGTTTTCGGTTTGCTCGTTCTTTTCTTTTTCACAAACGTCGTCGCGGCCTCGGTCGCCGCGTTTGGTTTTTTTGCGTATGTCGTGCTCTATAGTTTGTGGGGCAAGCGCGCCTCGTGGTGGGGGACATTGGTCGGGGCGCTTTCGGGCGCGACGCCGCCGGTTGTTGGCTATTGCGCGGTCGCCGGACGTATCGATGCTGCCGCGATCATTCTGTTTCTCATTCTAATCTGCTGGCAGATGCCGCATTTCTACGCGATCGCCATCTATCGTCTCAAAGAATACGCCGCCGCAGGCGTGCCGGTATTGCCTGTGCAAAAGGGAATCGAAGAGACAAAACGGCATATGCTGTGGTGGATCGCCGGGTTTGGCATTGCAATTTCACTTCTAACTTTTCTTGCGGGCGCCGGGCTGGTCTATCTCGTTGTAATGGAATCCGTCGCACTCGCGTGGCTCGTACTCGCCATCAATGGGTTCCGCACACAGCCGCCCGAGCGCGCAGCACGACAATTATTTTTCTTCTCACTCATCGTACTTATCTTTTTCGCACTCATGCTCGCGCTTTCGGGTTCATTGCTGTTGCCCTGACAGTTGTATACACTCTCGCGCAGGAGGTGCGAGATGTATTTTTTTCTCAAGCTCGCCGTTGTTCTACTTTCCCTCAGCGTGGCGTATCAACTCTGGGAAGTAATGGCCACCGGAAAAGCACTGCACACGTATGGTCACGATCAAGTGCGTTTGGATGCGCACAAGCGCGCGAGGCACTTGGTGGTTCCGCTGATCGTTGTCCTCGTCTGCGCGGTGTTGTATCTCGAGACGTTCGCAGTACCGAAACAGGCCTTTCATTCCTTGCTGCAAGCTCATATAGCACTGATCGGTTTTTTTGTCTGGACTTTTTCCGTTGCGTGGTTCCTCAACGGCTTGCGAGCGCCGAATGTGCATCGCAAGATGGCCCCGCACGTACTGCCAATCTGGTGCGTCGCCATGCTCTTCGGATTCGTGCTGCTCTATCTGCTCCCATAAAGAATCGCCCCGACCGTAATGGCCGGGGCGCTTTATTGTTGTTCTGAAGGTTCAAGCAGCTTCAAGCAGTCGTTCGCCGGGAATAAACGCTGGACGGAAATCGCGCTCCGCGTTCAAGACGCTGCGGTACAAGTCGACGTACGCACGGAAATCGTCTGGGCACAGGAATACAACCTGAATCCTGCCGTTTGGCCCCCGGAATTGATCGAGCGTGCCCGCGCGTTTGTGTTCTGCAATGAAGCGCAGTGCGACGCAGAGCGCAAGACCGGATGTGGGGCCGCCCGGCGTGTAGCCGACGTCATGGAACATCGCGTAGCTTGCCAAGAACGAATCATAGCGACCGGCTTGCCGCCAGTAGGTGAATTCGTCGAGCGAGCCGATGGTGACGTCACGCTTGATCCGAGCCGGATCGCGCGCGCCGGGCACTTCTTCGCCGTCGGCGCACAAGGCGGGCACAACCGTTGTGGGATAACCCTTTTGTACGAAATCGAGCAGACCGCCGGCGGTCCCGAGTGTCCCACCGGGGGCGACGATGATATCGATGTTCGTCTGTGCACCGTACGTTTCGTTTAGCCGTGCGCTCGCCGCGAACAATTGCGGCGCCATGTACGTGCCTTGCGCAATACGGTTTGCTCTCCGCCCGTACTGATCGGTGTCGTAAAAGCCGCGCAGTTTGCCACGTTCGCGCGCGTATTGCACCGTGCCGGAGTTGACGAGCTCAACTTTGATACGACGCCCGAGTGCCGAGATGAGCCCAACTTTTGAGGGGGGCGTGTCGGTCTGCATGACGATCTCGCATTTGAGATTCATCGCCGCGCAATGCAGCGCCACATTGAGCCCCGTGTTGCCGCTTGACGCGCAGACGACAGTTGTGTTTGGCGTGATGGCGCCAGACATAACGCCCTCGCGAAGTAGCTCGTATGCGACAGGCGCTTTCGAGTTGAACGTGTCGCCGAAAAGAAATGCGGGAACGATATCCACGCGATCACGCTTATTGGCAAATATATTGATGCGTCTCGAAAGCGGCTCGCCAAGGCGCACTAGTTGCTGAAAGTGGGGAAGCGTGTGTCGCATAGAGAAATGCCCGCGCAGATCCCTGCTCATCGTGTACCTCTCTGAATGTGTGAAGAACGAGACAAGACCAAGCCTTGCTCGATACTACACGCCCATGCGCGTTCGACAATATGCCGCTGTATTTGCTAGAGCACCTCGATGGTATCGACTTTTTGCGAAGTGAAATGATAGAGCTGCGCCGGGCGCGAGCGGCCGCCGGTGCGTTTGCCTTTGCTTGCCGCGATGATGCCGAGCTTCAGGATCTTTTTGCGAAAATTGCGCTTGTCGATATCGCGCTTCAGGATGGTTTCGTACGCATGCTCGAGTTCGGTCAGCGTAAATTCTTTCGGCATAATTTTTGAAATCAAAGTGGTGTAGTGGGTGCGCGCTCGCAGGCGGGAAACCGCTTTTGCAAGAATTTCGTCGTGATCGTATGCCAAGTGTTTTGCGCGCGACACCGGCGCCCACCAAGCATCAGGCGTATTGGTGCGTTCCTGCTCGCTCAGCGATTCCCATGGCACGAGCGCAAGATATCCAACGGCAACCACGCGATCGCGCGGGTCGCGATCGATATCGCTAAACGTGTACAGCTGTTCCATGTGCACGCGTTTGCTGCGGAGTTTGGCGCGTTTTTCCATAACGCGTTCGGCAGTTTGGAGCGCGGTTTCTTCGCGCAGAATAAGTGCACCGGGGAGACCCTTGGTGTTGGGGAAGTGGGGCGGACGATCGACGCGCATGAGACGCACGCAGAGCTCGTCGTCTTTCAGGGTGAAAATCGCGATATCGGTCGCAAGTACGGCAAAGCGGATATGCTTTCGGTCGTCGGGATTGATCTCCATAAGCGCAATGTACCATCTTGTAATATATTGTCAATCGTACACAAACAGGTGGTTGACAAATCGACAAAAAAGTTCTAATGTGCTCCGCCTATTGCATACCCAATTAGTAAGTGTACAATTTACACTAGGTATTCAAAAAG
>DATMZK010000038.1:0-7992 GCA_035560295.1 Minisyncoccota bacterium
AAACGAGGCGGTGCACGAAGCGTTCATCCGCATGTATAAAGCGGGTCTGATTTATCGCGGCGATCGCATCGTCAACTGGGATCCCAAGCTGCAAACCACCGTTTCCGACGAAGAGATCGAGTACAAAGAGCAGACCGATCCGTTCTACTATTTCCAATATGGCCCGTTTGTCATCGGCACCGTGCGGCCCGAAACGAAATTTGGCGACAAATACGTGGTGGTGCATCCCGACGACGCTCGCTACAAAGATTTTACGCACGGTCAGCAGCTTGAGCTTGAATGGATCAACGGGCCAATCGTCGCGACCGTCATCAAAGACGAGGCGGCAAGCATGGAGACCGGCAGCGGCGCGATGACGATCACCCCCTCGCACTCGGCGATCGACTTTGAGATCGCGCAGCGACACAAACTCGACATCGAGAAGGTGATCGACGAACGCGGCATACTCCTCCCTATCGCCGGCGAATTTGCGGGCCAGCACATCAAGAAAGCGCGTTTTGCGATTGTGGAAAAATTGCAGCAAAAGGGATTGGTGGTGAAGGTGGATGAAAAATACGTGCACAATGTGGCAACCAACAGCCGTGGTGGCGGCATTATTGAGCCACAGATCAAGCGGCAGTGGTTCGTCGGGGTAAATACATCCGTGCAATTTCCCGACGGCCGCACCATGACGCTCAAAGAGCGGATGCTCGAAGCTGTTTCGAGCGGCGACATCGGCATCATGCCGGAGCGTTTCGAAAAAATTTACTATCACTGGATCGAAAATCTGCGCGATTGGAACATTTCGCGACAAATTTGGTTCGGCCACCGCATACCGGCCTGGTTCAAGGGCGAGGAGGTGTTGGTGCAGGTCGAATCGCCCGGCGCAGATTGGCAGCAAGATCCCGATGTGCTCGACACTTGGTTCTCTTCCGGCTTGTGGACGTTCAGCACGCTCGGTTGGCCCGACAACACCGCCGATTTGCAGACCTTTCATCCGACCGCCGTTTTGGAAACGGGGTACGATATCCTTTTCTTTTGGGTCGCACGCATGATTTTAATGAGTACGTTCCTGATTGGCGATGTTCCCTTCAAAAAAGTGTATCTGCACGGCCTGGTGCGCGATGCCAAGGGTCGCAAGATGAGTAAATCGCTCGGCAACATAATCGACCCGCTCACCATGATCGAAAAATTCGGCGCCGACGCCACGCGCCTGTCGCTCATCATCGGCGCGGCAGTGGGTAATGATTTGAAACTCTCCGAAGATCGCGTGCGCGGCTACAAACATTTTGCAAACAAGGTCTGGAACATTTCGCGTTTCGTTCTCGAACAAGAACCGGCAGGTGGAACGGCGTTGAGCGAGGCCGATCAGGAGCTCGTGCGCGAGGCAGAGCGTACCGCAGCCGAAGTTTCAAGCGCTATCGATAAATTCCGTTTGGATCTTGCCGCCGATACTATCTATCACTTCCTTTGGCACCGTTTTGCCGACGAAATCCTCGAACACTCAAAACCGATACTGAAAGGAGCGGATGAATCTGCCAAAACGAGTCGCGCCGCAGCACTCTATGAAATCCTCACGATCTCTCTCAAGCTCCTCCACCCATTCATGCCCTTCGTGACCGAGGCGATTTGGAAGGAATTGCCGCAAAAAGAATCCGAGCTGTTGATGATCGCCAAATGGCCCGAATAATCGGGATATAATCCACAGGTGAATGGCATATCGCCGGTAATTGCAATCGTGGGCGGCCTGATGCCCGCGCTTTTGTGGTTGTGGTTTTGGCTGCGTGAAGATTCAAAAAATCCCGAGCCGCGTCGCCTCATTGCGCTCGCGTTCGTTGCAGGCATGGTAGCGGTTGCGATCGTCATACCTATCGAGCAATGGGTGCAGTCCAATGTCCAAAATCAAACGTGGGTGTTCATTATCTGGGCGGCAATTGAGGAATTGACCAAATTGGCCGTCGCTGCAGTCGCTGTCCTGCGCCGCAAGGAAAACGACGAGCCGCTCGACCCGGTCATCTATATGATGGTCGTCGCCCTTGGCTTTGCCGCCGCCGAAAACACGCTCTTTTTGCTCTCGCCACTCTCGGGCTTCACGATCAGCCAGATGATCATCACCGGCGACTACCGCTTTGTGGGTGCAACGCTCCTGCATGTGCTCGCCTCAGCAACCATCGGCGCTGCAATGGCCCTTTCGTTCTACAAGAAACGGTCGGTCAAATGGCGCTACCTTGCCGTAGGAGTTATCCTCTCCGTCGCTTTGCATGGACTCTTTAATTTATTTATAATTCATACATCCGCGAGCGAGATAGTGCGGACGTTTGCTCTCGTGTGGATTGGGCTGATTGCGCTTTTGGTGATGCTCGAATTCATTAAGCGAATGCCGCGACGCTCGTAACAAGATTTCATGTTGAAAAAACCTTCGTTCTTCGCAAAGCTCTCCGGCGCTGACACCGACGACTTCTACGACGACGTAAAAATGACCCCGACGGGCACCCCGGCGGTGTTCAAGGGCACGGGCGATGAGCGTCACGCGCATATTTCTACCAAAAACGAAAAATGGGACGACGCCGACGAAATGCCCGGCGAACTTGCAGTCGACGTGTATCAAACTCCCGATGCAATCGTGATAAAAGCCTTCATCGCAGGTGTGCAGCCCAACAGCGTCGACATCGCACTCACCCGCGAATCAATCACCATCTCCGGTTCGCGTGCCGACGACAAAGAGGTGGAGGAAGACGGCTACTACCAGCGCGAACTCTACTGGGGTGCATTTTCTCGCACCATCATTCTGCCCGAAGAAATCGACGTCGATCTCGCCGAAGCATCCGAAAAACACGGCATTCTCATGGTCCGCCTCCCGAAAATCAACAAAGCAAAGCAGACCAAGCTGAAAGTCCGCAGTCGTTAGCCGAGAAGTCCCATTCGATAGATATCAAACGAGTGCTCGCCCTCGAACATGTCGGAAGGATTTGGTAGATAGATGCGGTCGCGGGCGATTTCGGCACTCGCGTCGTTGACCAGGCGCTGGAATAGCTGAAAATCTTCGCCGAGCTGCGCAAAATCGATTACATAGCGGCGCATTTGGGCTGAGCCGTCGGCATTTTTGCGCTTCTTGCACTCCTGCACGATGAACCGCCGCACCGGCTTCCCAAACGCGGCGCCAATCGTGTGGTAATTAAAAAGCGCCTGCAACACGAACGCCGTTTTTGCCGCTTTTTGCGAGCTGAACGAATCCACGAATTTGTGATCGACGATATCCACCGCCCCCTTTTGTGCGCGCGACTCCACTACGAGATCTGAAATCGCTTTCAGCGGAAGCGCGAAGCCTTTTGGATGCGCGGTGCCACGCACTTCGATACCGAGCACTTTGTGCTTGGGCGGTTTTTCGAGATAAAAATTGATCGCCTGCACATATTCAGCTTCCATTTTTGCGCGCTTCGCTTTTTTTGCCGCGCGTGTCTTTGCAACGCCAAAGTTCAGCTCAAAATCCGGCACGCTGCGCAAATATTCCAATCCCAAATCTATAGAGCCCTCTTTGCTAATGCCGCCATAAAAATGCTCGAGTGCTTTGTGGCCAGCTCTCCCCACCGCGGCAGAGGGCGTGGTGGGCATGTCGTACACTTTTTCCACATAGCGCTTGTACCAGGCAAGCTGATTGCGCAGGAATGAAAGCAAGCTGGAATGGCTCCAATGTGCAATCGGATACATAGGTTTTGCACCCTCCTTCTTCATCGCCGCAGTATAGCCGAAATCGCATTGTGCACAGGTGGCCTTCATTAAATCTTGCCGTAGAGCCAAAAAGGAGTACTATCGCGCCAGTCGTGCTCTTTTCCAGAAATTCAGCGCGGCTGCTTGGCTCACTTTTTTGAGGGGGCGTGTACGAATGGCTTCACTGTATCCTGCTAAAGAAAAAAATCTCGAATTCATTGCAACACTGCGGGCGAAGGGCGTCCTCGAAGATTTACAGGAGGGCGAATTTCCGTCCGAGTTTTTGCTCGGAGATCAATTCTGCTGTTGTACCGATTGCGACCAATTCGACGACCTCTACAGCCATCATCGAGCAACTTCCGGTCACCGACGGCATGGGCCGATCGCGCTCTATGGCGGCGTCCTCCTGATCCCCGACGAAATCGGAGATCCGCAGGGGCTGCACATTTTGAACAACCTCTGGCTCGGCTATTCGCTGAACAAAGGTCGCGCAATTGTGCTCGTAACTCACCTGCCGTGCGCATGGTCGAGAATGCATAAGCTGACACATGCCGACGTCGTCTACCTAGGCGGCAAAGCGAAGAGCGCCGTGATCGACTATTTCGATCAACGAATTGCCGAAGAGCCCCAGCATGGGGTGCCACGGCCAAACGTGATGGTCCATTGCCATATCGATCATGGCATGCTCGGCGATGAGCGACCGCGACGGCGCACCTACCACGTGAATCGCCATCAACTGAACAACGTGATCCACGTCGCCCAATTCAACGGAGAGTTGACCGTCGGGAAGTAACGCACATTCTTTCGCACATTTTTGTAACGCGCTTCTTTGAGGCGCGTTCTTTTTCTACACTTCCTTCAACTCCCACTCGCTATCGGTCTTGCGCACCGCAGAAAAAGCGCGGATGTCTTTGAAGCCGCTCGCCTCTTTGAAATATTCGGCTGCTTCGCGAGCGTCGGTGTCGTGTGCGGATTCGTCGACAGGATTTGCCGCGCAGGTGTAGTGCCCAACGAGCGCGATAGAAGTTGGGTGGTGCGCGCCAATAAGCAAATTGAGCCACGAGAGAAGCGCTCCGCGTTCGGCCTCTTTGCCCTCGTGCGCCATGCCGTCGGGCCCTGGCACGGAGACCACATCGACGACGTCGACGCCGAGCGCATCGCGAATTCGCTCTGCAAAACGGACGTCTTTTTGGTGGAGGCGCCAGTCGACGCACATCACCGCAATGCCCAATTTCTTCCCATCGGTAGACATAATGCTGGGTATCCTACTACAATCGCGAAAAAAGAAAAGATGCCGTTGGTGTATACTGGGCGCATTAGCACATAAGCATACCTATATGAGTAAAACACTGGTGTGGATCGTAGTCATCGTAGTCATCCTCCTCGGAGGTTGGTACTTTATTTCAAATCACAATTCCGCAGCGACGAGTCCTTCGGATCAAATGGGCACCAACGGCTCGCCCGATCAGGGCAACATGGGCGCAACTTCTACCGGCAGCGTGCAGCAACCGGGCGACGGCAGCTCGCCTTCACAAAATCTTGCGCTCGGGACCGACAGCAACGCAAAGGTGGGCACGTACCTTATCGGCAACAACGGCATGACCGTGTATAGCTACGACAAAGACACGGTGGGTGTTTCCAACTGCACCGGCACCTGCGCGAAAAATTGGCCGCCGTACACCGTTCCTGCTGGCACGATTTTGAACTTGCAGGCGGGCGTCTCGGGCGCGATCGCAACCATCGCACGCGCCGATGGCACCATGCAGGTGACCTACCAAGGCAAACCGCTCTACTTCTACGTGGGCGACAAAACGAGCGCAGACATAACCGGCAACGGCATCGGCGGCGTCTGGCACGTGGTCAAACCGTAATTTCGGACGCGTTTTTTGAAGGCGGCCCCGCTCTGCGGGGCCGCTTTTTTTGACCACAATTTCACTGAAATGTCGCGGCTAAGTGGCCGTCTTCATACAACGTGCATCTGTTATTAGCTAGCCTTATACCTATATGATATTGGCAATACTTCTTGGCATCTTGTTCGGCTCAGCATTAACCGTCTTTGCGATTGAGAACGCGAGCGTCGTCTCGGTCTCCATGCTCTCGTGGCACTTTACGGCCCCGGTTGCATTCCTCCTTGTGGGAGCCGCAGGCATCGCGGCGATTATTACGCTTGTGGGCACGCTGCCCAAGCTCATCCGCGATGAACGCCGCATCCGTGTGCTGCAGGCGCAAAAGCGCGAAGTGGAAAACGAACTCAGCAAATATCGCATCGTGATCCCGGTCGCACCGCCTTCGCAGGGCGCAGCCCCGATACATGTCATCGAGCGGGAAAAGGTATACGCGCAATAATCAATCCATTCCGCGCGCATTCCCAACAACCGGTCGGCCCCTCGGGTCGGCCGGTTTGTTTTGTAGAACCAAGCTTTCTGTGGCAAGGTGACGGGAGAATTGCTCACCTCATTCCTTGAGCGGCTCGCTCGGAGGACTACGATGCTGATCACCGCACTCTATGTGGGTAAAGACGAATGCTTGAAGGAAAGACGTCGATATATGCAATATGTGGCGCGAGAGAAAGTGAATCCTAAACTCGTCGTCCGCCTACACATGGCGCCGAAGCTCCCCGACGCGCTCGACTACCTTGGCAAACTTCCCGTCGATCTCGTGATCCTTGGCTTTGGGCTCGCGCCGCAGATACAAGATCGCCACAGCAGATGCGAAAGCCTCGCAGTCGGCGTCGCGATGAACTGGGGACATCCATTCGTCCGACTCGAAGGCGGCATCTACTGTCGCGAGAGTTTCAAAAGGCACGGCGTGCCGATTGCAACCGGCTTGTTCAAACAAATCTTTGCGGACATCCTCTCGCGACAACGGAAGATAGCGTCATGAAAATCACCCTGCGCGAAATCGGCGTGGTTGCCTTTGCACTGCTGATCGGGGCATTCATCTGGACACTGCCACTGTGGCTCGGTCCAGAACTAGGCGCCACCGCCCCAGAAGCTCACCAGAGCCTCGCCAGTGGCTTTCTGGCACCACTCGCGGCTGGAATCCCAGTGCTGATCATGGTCGCGATGCTCTCCCCGCCCCCAATCGATGACGGCGGCGGAAACACCCCAAAACGGCGGCCCTCCGAGGCCGCCTCTTTGTTTACAAATCTTCATGGCGGGCTTTGGGCAGAACTATAAAGAGAGACCGGCGCATGGCGCCGGTCGAGGAAGGGATTAGATGCGGATCTGGAAATCTTTGTCGTGCGACACATAGATGGAGGGGTGATCGTCGCCGATCTCTGCGACGACAGCGCGGGTCGAATCGATCCATCGGGTGTCGCATTCTGTGCCGTCGCCTACTTCGAAACAGGCAAGGGCTTCTTCTTTCGTTTTGAACAACCCAATGATTAGCGAACTGTGCAGCCCCCAGTAGGACGTATTGACCTTTTCGAGGCAGCGCTCATAGGCGGTCATGATGTGCGTCCGGCCGAAGCGTTCCGGTATGAAGGCCTGCAGGTTGCGGCCGACAGCGATCATTCCGCCTTCGCAGATATCTGCGTAGAGCGGGATCTCGCTCGAGCCGCGAAGTGCGATTTTGATAACGTTCGCTCTCCAATCGTCGACATGCCGAGCGTGATACACGGAAGTTCTGGTCACCGCGAAAAACTCTTCGATCATGGCCTGCTCCCTAGGTTTCGTGCCTAGGTGGCACACTGCCAGAAGTCGCTGCTAAGGTCAAATTAGTAATTCCGCGGATGCGGTCGCTGGTCACGCCGAATTCGCGGCCGATTGACAGGCCGGCCCATTCACGCGACAGTTAATCCGGACATCCTGCGAGGGAATGCTCCTTGACTCGGCGTCGCGAGGCGTCAAATCCTGCCCTGCGAAGGGCGCAACTCAATCTCTGCGAGGAGATGAAAATGTCACCAGACGTGTATGTGAGCGAAATTCTCTGCAGGCTGCCTGAATGCAGCATGAGGGAACAGGTCTTGGAAGCCGTCATCGGCAACCCAAATGGCCTGGATCTTACTTGGCGCGAGCGCGCAGTGGAAGTAACCAAGCTGTGTGTTGAAGAAGGCCACGACGCTTTTGAGCCAGAGATGGTGTCTTGGATCATCGTCTTCCAGGCGCTGATTATCCGCTACCGAATGCATAGCGATGATCTCCTTGGTCTTGTCCAAGAAACGTTACGCCCCAACAATTTCAATTGGAACTACATGTATCCTATTGTCATTACGGGTGCCTTGCGGGCGGGTCGATGGCTCGACGTTCATTGCGTCCGGCCTGGTTCTATCGATCACTGGGTATGCCCGGGGCGCATCGG
>DATMZK010000039.1:0-3109 GCA_035560295.1 Minisyncoccota bacterium
CGAGCCCATTCAACTCGCCGTCAGACATCCCCTACGCCACCTACGGCACGTCTGGATCATTTGGGGTCGGCCCGCTCGTCGTCGCAGCCAAATACGTGATCACCTGTGGCAGCGATACCGCCTCAGTAACCGTGAATTTGAAGCCGTAGTCCACGCGACTCTGAGTACTCCGCCCGCCGACAATCGGCGGGCGGAGTCGTTTTAGAGCCCTAAGTTTGACTTCACCCCTCTCTTCGCGTATATTTCGCGCATCCCGCAGGAGCGGGTTTTCATTTGAAACTATGGCTCGATCACTCAAAAAAGGTCCCTATGTGGACCCCAAATTGATGAAAAAAGTAGGTGCGCGGAAAGCCTCCGCGGGCGCTATCAAAACGTGGGCACGTCGCTCTTCGATCGCGCCGGAATTCGTCGGCTACACCTTTGCCGTGCACACCGGGAAAAACTTTGACGACGTGTACGTGAGCGAAGACATGGTGGGGCACCGATTGGGCGAATTTGCCCCGACCACCAAGTTCATCCGCCACGGAGGTAAGATGCAAAAAGAGGCTGAAATGGCTGCCAAACAGGCTGAAATCGCCTCGGCGCAGGCCGCAAAAGCAACCGCCGACTCCTCGAAGAAATAATTTGTATGAAAGCAAGCCTCTCCAACTATCATCAATCGCCGCGCAAAGTCCGTTTGGTTGCAGATTCTATTCGCGGCAAGTCTGTTGTCGAGGCAGAGCGCGTACTCACCTTTGCGCCGCAGTATGCTGCGCACGGTCTGAAAAAATTGCTGGATTCGGCGATTGCCAACGTACGCAACCAAGGTCTTTCGACCGACGCGCTCTTCATCAAGAAAATCGCCGTCGACAAGGGCGTGGTGGGCAAGCGTGGCCGACCCTTTGGACGTGGCCGCTCCGGCATCATCCGCAAGACCATGTCGCATGTCGTGCTTGAACTCGAAAGCCGCGCGCCGGTAGCAAAAAAAGTTCGCGCCGCAAAATCTGCATCCGCCACTCCAAAGACGAAGTCTGCAAAGAAGACAGTCAAAAAATCCGCCTCCACCGAAAGCTCTGGCGAGACACAATAAAATAATATGACACACACCGTACATCCATATGCGCACCGCCTCGGCGTGATCCGCGACTGGAAAAGTCGTTGGTTCGCAAAGAATCCGGCCGAATATCGCCGCAACGTGATGGTTGACGCGACCATCCGCCGCTTCCTCAAAAAGCGCTTGCGCGGCATGTTCATCACCGATGTCGGCATCGAGCGTGGTCGCGGCGCCATTCGCGTCATCATCAAAACCTCGCGCCCAGGGCTTGTGATTGGTCGCGGCGGAGAAGGCTCGCAAAAGATCACCAAAGAACTCGAGGAAATCATCGGCAGCATCAAGACCACCGTCGCGCACCGCAATGCGGGCGGCGAAAAACTCGCCGTGAAGCTCGACATCGAAGAGGTGCGCTCGCCTGAGAGTCAGGCGGCGGTTGTCGCATGGATGGTTGCCGAAGGCCTCGAGAAACGCCAAACATTCCGTCGCGTGCTGAAACAAACGGTTGAAAAAGTCATGGCCAACCGCGACGTGCAGGGCGTGCGCATCGCAATTGCCGGACGCCTTGGTGGCGCCGAAATGAGTCGCCACGAAGAAATCAAGCGCGGTCGTGTGCCGCTGCAGACCCTGCGCGCCGACGTCGACTTCGCTCGCGAAATCGCCTACCTCCCGTACGGTGTGATCGGCGTGAAAGTGTGGATCTACCGCGGAGAAATTTTCGACAAGGATGCAAAAAAATAATCTATGTTGGCTCCGAAAAAAACAAAACACCGCAAGTGGCAGACCGGTCGTCGTAACCCGGCTCGTTTACTGCGCCCAGAAACGCGCGGCCTCACGGTAGCGTTTGGCGCCTACGGATTGAAGGCAACGACGCCGGCACGCATCACCTCCAATCAGATCGAAGCGGCACGCCGCGCGCTCACGCGCGCAGCTGGAAAGGGTGCCAAAGTATGGGTGCGTATTTTTCCTGATCGTCCGGTCACGCAGAAGGCGGCGGAGGTGGGCATGGGTTCAGGCAAAGGCGATGTTGCGGGATACGTAGCTGAAATACGCCCAGGCCGCGTCTTGTTTGAAGTCGACGGCATTACCGAAGAGCTCTCGCGCGAATCGCTCCGCAAAGCGGGCACCAAATTGCCGGTGAAGGTGAAAATCATCGCGCGCACCTAATATTTCTATATGGCAAACGAATTAAAAAAAGAAACACCAGAGAGTTTGAAGAAGGTACTCGCCGACAAACGCGAGGCGCTTCGCTTGTTTCGTTTTGAAGGAGCGGGGAGTCGCCGCCGCAACGTGCGTGAAGGCCGCGAACTGCGCCGCGACATCGCGCGCGTCCTCACCGAGCTGCGCGCCCGCGACCTGCCTGCCGGCAAGGCAGGAATTGCAGCAAAAGCGAAAGTCGCGTAGTATCGCAACACTTGTATGGAACAAAGCACTACCGTAGGACAGATATTTGAGGGCGTGGTCGTCAAATCGGCCATGAAAGACACCGTCACGGTGGCTGTTTCTCGCTACGTGAAGCACCCCAAATACAAGAAGTACCAAAAAAAGACAAAGAAATTCCTCGTACACAACCCGGGTAATTCGGTTGCAATCGGTGACAAAGTTTCTATCCGCCACACTCGCCCGATCTCCAAGCGCAAGCATTTCGTGATCGAATCGGTCCTCTCAGCCGCCCCGCAAGAATAATATGATTCAACCTCGCTCACTCGTGAAAATTGCAGACAACTCTGGTGGCCAAATCGGCCGCATCTTCAAGGTGCTCGGCGGCTCCAAACGCCGCTACGCCGAACTCGGCGATGAGGTCGTGCTTTCGATCCAAACCGCCCAGCCCCGCAAGGCCGTGAAGAAAAAGGACGTCTGCCGCGCGGTCGTCGTGCGTCAAAAGAAAGCATTTCGCCGCTCGGACGGCAGCTACATCCGCTTCGACGAGAACGCGGTCGTCTTGGTTGAAAAAGACAAGAAAGAGCCGCGCGCCAACCGTGTGTTCGGTCCGATTCCGCGCGAAGTCGTCGAACGCGGCTACCAAAAAGTAGGCTCGCTTGCGCCGGAAGTCGTCTAAATTTGTATGAAACTCAAAAA
>DATMZK010000040.1:0-3586 GCA_035560295.1 Minisyncoccota bacterium
CGTTGACGCGCTGCTCGTCGAAGCGGTACAAACGCGCCTGCCATGGTGTGCCGACGATAAAAAATCCACCGACAACAGAAATGAACGCGAGCACTCCCACGCCAATTGCAACCGCGCGACTGCGCTTGGGGAAAATGCTCCAGTATCCCCAAAGATCGGCGAGAAAATGCATAAACGCGACAGCGCCGACGAACAGCACGAGCAACACCTTCAGAAGAAAGGCTTCGGTGAGCTCCTCTCCACGGAAAAACGAGGTGAGCAATGTGACGATGTCGATGATGATCGAGAGCCCGGCGACGAACAGCGTAAAAATGAGCGCCCAGCGACGCACCCAAATTTGTTTGCGAGTTTTGTCGTGTGCGATATCGCGACGAATGAGCCACATCAAGACCAAAAATACAGGGAGAAGCACAATGATCGAGGACATTTCATACGGAATGCCACTCGAATAGGGATCAGAGAGATACGAAAGCGGATTCGGAAGTGCGTAGTTGATGTAGTTGAAGAAAAGGAGAATGAAGGAAATGACGCTCCAATACAGCGCGACCATCGCTCCTGCCCAGAGAAAGAAATCCTTGGGGGTCGTTTTTGCGTGTTCCATACCAAAAGTATAGCACCGCCTAGCCGTGACGAAACTCCATCACTTCCCCGTCTTGCACCACATATTCCTTGCCTTCGGTACGAAGCGTGCCCAAGTCGCGCGCCTTGCTCCATGAACCGGCTTCAAGCAATTTCTCCCAGCCGATCGTTTCGGCGCGGATGAACTTGTCTCGAAAATCGGTGTGGATCGCGGCTCCGGCAATCGGCGCCGTTGCGCCGCGCTGAATCGTCCATGCACGCGTTTCATCTTCGCCGGTTGTAAAAAAGGAGATCAGATTGAGCAGCGAATAGCCGGCTTTGATGAGCGCATCGATGCCATCGCTCTGCACACCGAGCTCGCGACGGAAATCTGCGCGCTCGTCGTCGTGCACGTCGGAGAGTTCTTGCTCTACGCCAGCGTCGACAAACACATACTGCGCGCCGCTGCGTTCGAGAAATTCTTTGAGATGCTGCCACCGCACGGCGTTTTCAGCATCGACGTTAACGACGCCCGCCTTGCGATTGAGTACATACAAAATCGGCTTCATCGTGAGCAAGTGCAGGGGGCGGGCGATTTCTTTTTCTTTCTCGTCGAGCTGCACCGTTCGCGCTGCTTTTCCAGCTTCCAATACCGGGACGATTTTCTTCAGCACATCGCGCTCTGCGATCAAATCTTTGTCGCCGCTTTTTGAATCACGCTCGACTCGCTCGAGGCGCTTCCCTGCCGTCTGTAGATCGGCAAGTGCGAGCTCAAGATCGATAATTTCGATGTCGTGAACCGGATCGACTTGTCCGTCGACATGATGGACGTCTTCGTCGTCGAACATACGCACCACCTCCGCTATCGCATCTACCTCGCGAATATGCTGCAAAAATTGATTGCCGAGCCCTTCGCCTTCGGAGGCGCCCTTCACCAAGCCCGCGATGTCGACGAATTCAACGATCGCAGGAATCGTCTTTGCCGAATGCGACATTTCAGAAAGCTTGGTAAGGCGCAGATCGGGTACCGCAACAACGCCGACCGAGGGATCGATGGTGCAAAAAGGATAATTTTCGGCGGGTACGCCCTTTTTGGTGAGCGCATTAAAAAGCGTCGATTTGCCGACGTTTGGGAGCCCCACGATGCCAATTGCAAGAGACATTAGCTGCGATCATAGCGGAAAACGAGTATTTTAGCCACAAAAAAGAAAAGCGCCCGAGACAAAAGCTCGGGCGCGAAGTAAGAACAAACTCATTATGTCTTGAGAAGTACCGGGGCTTCGCCCTGAAGGATGTTCAGCACTTTATCGGTGCCGGCTTCCTTTTCGACAAAATTGACCTTCCCGCCCCACAAGAAAGCGACGTGATCGAGAGTCGCTTTGCAGGTTTTTTCGTCCAGCAAAACGCCATCATACACGCGATGCTCGAGAACAAGCGTATGCGTGTCGTCGTCCGCAGCAATCACCGTTATCTCGGGTTCACGCCGCGCTAGATCGTATTGTCGGGCAAGCGCTTCTCGAACACGACGGTAGCCGGAGCGGTTTGCGATCGCGGCAACACGGAGGTGATTGTCCGTACTCTTGTCGTCGATCCTGAAGAAGCCGAACTTGCGCATCATGCGGGGCGACAGATATTGCAGGATGAAGCTCTCGTCCCGGTAGTTCGCCCATGCGTCTCGCAAGACACCGTAGGCATCACCCTTACCGGCAATGTCGGGAAACCATTCGTGATCTTCCGCCAGCTGCTCGGTGTTGCAGGGATTGAAACCCTTCGGCGTCCACTCGGCGCCATTGCAGATCCGTTCGATGTCCTCCATCATCGCAAAGCCGAGGGCATAGGGATTGATACCGCTAAAACGCGGGTCGTCGAAATCAGGCTGGAACACGACGCTCGAGTGAGAATGTATGAACTCGAGCATATTGCCCTCGCTCAACATCCCTTTGTCGAACAGCCGATTGAGAATGCGATGATGAACGAACGTCGCACAACCCTCGTTCATCACCTGTGTTTGCCGCTGCGGATAGAAGTATTGCGCGACCTGCCGCACGATGCGGAGCAGTTCGCGCTGCCACGGCTTTAGCTTCGGAGCGCTTTTCTCGAGGAAGTAGAGGATGTTTGCCTCAGGCAGGCCGATCTTTTCGTCGCGCCCGTCATCGGATTCATCGACTTCATCCGGCTTCGGTTTGCGGCCGGGAATCGTCCGATGCAACACTTCGTTGAACGTCGATTCTTCGTAGGTCCGACGTTCTTCCCGACGCCTTTTTTCGTCGGCAAAGGATATTTTTTTTCGTGGATGCCGATCGACGTAATCGCGGAGTGTGTGTGCCGCGTCGAGCGTACGCTCAACCGCCTCCTCGCCGTATTTCTCCTCGCATTTGCGCACGTAATCACGCGCGAACTCGAGGTAATCGGTGATGCCAGCAGCGTCCGTCCATTGGCGGTACAGGTAGTTGTTTTTGAAGAAGTGATTGTGCCCGTAGCCGGCGTGTGCGATGACGAGCGCATGCATGAGGGACGAATTTTCCTCCATGATGTACACGATGCATGGATTGCAGTTGATCACGATTTCGTAGGCGAGACCCTGCAAGCCTTTGCGGTAAAGCGTCTCATTGTAGGCGAAACGCTTTCCGAAACTCCAGTGCCGATACATGATCGGCAGGCCAATCGAAGCGTAGGCATCGAGCATCTGCTCCGAGCTTATCACTTCGATCTGCATCGGATAGATGTCGAGGCCGAGTTCCTTGAATGCAACCTCTTCACATGCCTCCCTGATCCGCTCGAGCAATGGGAACGTCCAATTGGAAGCGGTAAAAAGAAGTTTCGAGGGATCCCCGCTTAAGACGGGTACGAATCGACGATCAAGCACGGACGCCTCCTTTGGGATAGAGATCGCGCAAGAACTGCACGAAATCGGCTATATTTGAGAGCTCATTGATATGCCGCATCGCGAAGTTTACATTTGTCAGAGTCAGCGGCTCGTACGCACGCCACAAGTCGGTGCCGCGCGCCGAAGCGTTGCCATCCCCTA
>DATMZK010000041.1:0-8426 GCA_035560295.1 Minisyncoccota bacterium
ATTGTATTTGCCACACGTGGGGCATGCACGGTGCGGGACGCGGAGTGCGCCGCATTCGCAGCGCGAGGTGCGCGTGCCAGAAAGCGCCTGATGTGAACGGCGTTTGCCTCGTTTTGAGCGGTTGGCCCGCATGCGTACTACCATAGAAATCGGATTATACGGATTATTCGGCAGAAATCAATGCTTTGCAAAATGAGCGCCGATGGACAGGCGACAGGCCGTTTTGGATGATCGAAGCGCGGTGGAGCGCTGTGCCGTATCCTTTGTGCCGATCGAATTCGTATCTCGGGAACTTTTTTGCCAAGCGGAGCATCAAACGATCGCGCTCCACCTTGGCCGCGATTGATGCGAGTGAAATGATCGGCTCGGATTGGTCGCCGCGGATGATGGTTGATTGATTTTTGAATTCTGTCGGCGCTCTCAATCCCCCGTCGAGGCGAATTTCATATGCAGATCGATTCTCCGTACTTTTGGCGACGGCATCGAGCGCTCGCGCAAGTGCGCTTTTTATAGCGGGCACGATACCCCATTGATCGATCATGGTCGAAGACGAAAACGCGACCGCAAAATTGAGCGTTCCCGCTTGCCGCAAATCGGTCATGGTGCCATACAGCTGCTCGCGCGCTTTTTCACTCATTTGTTTGGAATCTTTTGCGCCCGCCACCAGCGTCCAATCAAAACCCAGCGGCACCGCAACCGCGCCCACCGCAACGGGCCCTGCGAGCGGCCCGCGGCCAGCTTCGTCGATACCGATCAGGAACTCTTTCATAACTGACATGATACGCGAAAATCGACGATGATATACTTCGTGTATGAGCGTGCGCAGCTTCGTCCATTTGCATGTCCATTCGCATTATTCGCTACTCGAAGCACTGCCAAAGGCCGAGGAGCTCGTTGCTGCAGCAAAGGCCGATGGTCAAAACGCCATCGCACTGACCGACAACGGCAACCTCTACGGCGCCATCGATTTTTATAAAGAATGTCTCGAGGGCGGTATCAAGCCGATCATTGGCGTCGACTTTTTCGTCGCACCGCGAACTCGACACGATAAAGAGCACAAGGTGGACGACCGCCACAGTCGGCTCGTGTTGCTCGCAGAAAATCTGACTGGGTATCACAATCTGCTCGAGCTCGTATCCAAATCCTACCTAGAGGGTTTTTATTATCGCCCGCGCATCGATCGCGAATTGATGGAACAATATAAAGAAGGCTTGATTGCCCTCTTGCCGTCTTTCTCCGGCGAGCATGCCCGCGCAATTGACGACGGCGATATCGGCCGCGCGCAGCAAATCCTCTCCTGGTACAACAAAACATATGCTGGAGCGTGTTACGCCGAAATCACCCATCATCCGGAGGTCGAAGGACACGAGGCGAAGCAGAAAAAAATAATCGAGCTCGCCAAGGAAGCCGGAATTCCTCTCGTTGCTGCGCACGATGTCTACTATTTGCAGCCTGAAGACGCCCCAGCGCGCGAGCTGGTCGGCAAGATCCGCACAGGCGGTTCTATCGACAGGGACGCGATCGGCGGCGGGCCAGAGTTTTCGTTCATCTCTGGCGAGCGGGCGGCCGAATTGTTTGCCGACATTCCAGAAGCGCTCGAGAACACGCAAAAAATCGCCGACCGCTGCAACGTCACTCTCACGCTCGGCAAAGCAATCTTTCCGCTCTTTCCGATTCCGGAGGGCTCGAGCGGCGACGCCGAGCTCCAAAAAATGGTGGAGCGCGGCATGCAGGAGCGCGCGTTCGTTTCATCGCCGCAATCCGACAAGCGCATCGAATACGAACTCAGCATTATCAAACAAAAAGGGTACGCATCGTACTTTCTTATCGTCGCCGATTTGCTCGCCTACGCCCGGAGCCGCGGCATTTTCACCAACACACGAGGCAGCGCCGCCGGTTCGCTCGTCTCGTATCTCTGCGGCATTACCACGGTAGATCCGATCGCGTTCAACATGCCGTTCGAGCGCTTCCTCAATCCGGAGCGTCCAAGCGCGCCCGATATCGATATGGATATTGCCGACGATCGCCGCGACGAACTCATCGAATACGCCAGGCAAAAATATGGTGCCGACAAAGTCGCACAAATCGGCACCTTTGGCACCATGATGGCGCGCGCGGCCGTGCGCGATGTGTCGCGCGCCCTCGGTCATTCCTACGGCAAGGGAGATGCGATCGCCAAACTCATTCCCTTTGGCAAACAAGGATTTCCCGTTTCTATCAAAGGCTCGCTCGAAGAGGTGCCCGAATTGAAAGAGGCATACGATAACGATCCGGATGCGCGCGAAATTCTCGACTTCGCGCAAAAAATCGAAGGTAACGCGCGGCACGTAGGCGTGCACGCGGCCGGCGTGATTCTTGCGCCCGAGCCCGTGGTGCGATACGCGCCGATTCAACTCGATCCAAAGGGCGGCAAAATCATCACGCAGTACGACATGTATTCAATCGCCGACGAATATGGCGGCGTCGGACTGCTCAAGTTCGACTTCCTCGGTCTCACCAACCTCTCCGTGCTCGCCGACGCCGTGAAGCGCGTAAAAACGCGATTACATGTCGATATCGATCTCGACCACATTCCATTCGACGACAAAAAAGTCTACGACATGCTTTCCAACGGCCAAACGCACGGCGTATTTCAGATGTCGGGCTCCGGCATGACCGCGTATCTGAAGGATCTGAAGCCAACCGTCATTCACGATTTAAACGCGATGGTCGCGCTGTATCGCCCGGGCCCAATGGCCTTCATACCCGAATACATCGAGCGCAAAAAAAATCCGAGCAAGGTACGCTATCTCGATCCGCGCATGGAAAGCATTTTGAAACCGACCTACGGCGTCCTCATTTATCAAGACGACGTCATGATGATGGCGGTGGAACTTGCCGGCTATTCGTGGGGCGACGCCGACAAATTTCGCAAAGCGATGGGGAAGAAGATTCCCGCCGAGATGGCAAAACAAAAAGAGCGCTTCACCGAAGGGGCGATCGAGCGCGGCATGCGCAAAGATGCGGCGGCAAAATTGTGGGAACAGATCGAAACATTCGCCGCATACGGATTCAACAAAGCGCACGCGGCAAGTTATGGCAACCTTGCCTACAAAACCGCGTACATGAAGGCCAACTTCCCTGTCGACTACATGGCGGCGGTGCTCACGGCAGACGCGGGCGACGTCGAAAAAATCGCCGAAACGGTGGCTGAATGCACACGCATGGGCATCAAGGTGTGGCCGCCCTCGGTCAACGAAAGCGGCGGCGTGTTCACCGTTGTTGATGATCCTTCCAACCCTTCCGGGCAAAATAAACAGATTCGTTTCGGCCTCTACTCGATCAAAAATTTTGGCACCGGCGTGGGGGATTCGATTATGGCCGCGCGGCAAGCAGGAGGCCGGTTCACCGACATCGGCAATTTTCTCACTCGCATTACGGACAAAAATCTCAACAAAAAATCGCTCGAGGCGCTCGTGATGAGCGGCGCGCTCGACGAGTTTGGCGAGCGCGGGCAGCTTGCCTCAGCGATTGAAATGATGCTCGAATATCACCGCGAGCACACCAAACAGCCAAGCGATCAGGGCTCGCTCTTTGGTGCCGCATCGTCTGCCACCGGCCCACTGAAGCTGCCGCAGTCGGCACCGGCAACACTCGATGAAAAACTGGCCTGGGAAAAAGAATTGCTCGGCCTCTATGTTTCGGGCCATCCGCTCGATAAACACAAAGCAAAATTACAAAATCAAAAAACCACCATTCGTCATGCGCGCGAAAATCTGAGGGGCGTCGACACAGTGATCGCCGGGTTTATCGAAAGCGCGCAATCCATTCTCACCAAAAATGGCGAGCGTATGGTCTTTTTGAAACTTGCGGATCTCTCTGGAGAAATTGAAGTCGTCGCTTTCCCTCGCGTGTTAAAAGAATTTGCACCGATTCTCGCGGCCGGCTCGTGCGTGATGCTGAAAGGTCGCGTCTCGGAGCGCAACGGCGAGGCAAGCTTTGTCGCGGAAAAAGCCAAGGCGCTGTAACAAGTTAATGAAGTGAAGAAGTTATGAACAGTTGACTCTCGCGAGTAACCTCGCTACAAAGAGAGTGGAAGATCGTGCAATGGTGCGTGATCGACTAACTGCAACACAAAAGGCAGGAACATGGCGGTTGAAGAGTTCGGGAAGGAAGCATCGGTTGCGCTACTCCTCAAAAGTGCCGAAGCGTTCAACGGTATTTTGATGGGTCGCGCGGATGTCGACTACACCAGCATCGGCAAGCTCGCGCGCATCGTCGACGCGGTGCTCGGCCGAGACGAAGCCGTATTCGCGCGCGAACACATGATGGGAGCCCCGGGCGACCGCGACGCCATCATCATGGGTCTGCAGCGCGCCTTCGGCCTCAATGAGCAGGCGAGCGCGCAGTGCATGTTCCGGCACGGACGTCTCCTTGCGAGTAGGCTCTTGCGATACAAACGCAAACCGGCGCCCACTCTGGTGGCACACGACCATGAACTACTTCCGAAGATGGCGGCCTTCTGCGACCACGCATATCATGCGGTGTTGCAAATCAGCGGCGTCGTGCGGCTCTTTCCGCAACCTCAAGTCGAGGCCCAACAGGAGGCGGCCTAGCCTTCCCTGCCAACACGTACATTTTATTTCGATTACCGCGCTCAGCTCTGCTGGGCGCGTTTCTTTTTTGATGTCGACAAAGACTTGTCGATGCTAGAAAATTGTGTTACAAACAGCTCGGCACGGGTAGTGTCAGACGCAGTCTGGGACCCAATATCAGGAGACGGTAATGCGGTCAGGAATCAAATTAGGCGACCTCGACGAATTCTTCGGCAACGTCGCGCGAATGCTCGGCCAGAGAGGACAGCCCGACGGCGAGGGCACCGTGATCACCGGTCGCGATGCGATCCTCGTATGGGCAGAACGTCGGGGAGGCTTCACGGGATTACAGGTCAAGCAGGCGCTCGAAAAATATCCGGGCGTGGATTTCGTGATGAAAGTCGGAGGCGACAGGGTCACGCTCGAGGGCACCGAGGTCGAAACCGTGTCAGTCGGCGGCGGCTTCATCCCACCGCGCATGCGCGAGGCAATCGACGAGCTCAGTAAGCGGGGATTTCGTCCGGCGCCCGGCCACGAGGAACTCCTCCGCGACAGGTTCGTCCCGCCAAATCTTCCCGAGGGGTTCCTGCGCCATGGTGCCTCTCGGACAAACGGCGGCGAAGATCTCAACGAGTTGCTGAAAGGCCTCCGCGCGCGGCTCGATGAGCTCGGGGCGGAAACGCGCAAAGAGCTCGATCTGCCGCTCGCACCAGTGCTCTCGTTCAAGTTCACGATGACGGCAGGCCTGCTGCTGCGCATTCGCCAAGATGGCGCAGCAGCGCTCAGATCCGCACATGTGCTGTGCGATTCCTTGCAAAGGTCGGCACGCGAACAGCCGGAGCGCTTCGCGAATCTGAACCGCCGACTCGTGCGCTACAACGATGATTACGAGCTCGGGGCGCTTGGCCAGCGTCTGCTCGAATTCGAAAGCGATCCGAGTTCGCAAAACGCGCGCAGGATCGCAAGGCGCTTGAACCAAATCGTTGGCACGATTGATATGATCTTGGTCGACATCGGCAGCGAGGTCGGCGAGGCCAAGAAGCGCTCAAAGCGCGAGGTGCAGGAGATCACACGCATCTAGCGCCGTTCGAACCAATGCACATTTTGCGGGCGAAACCTTTGGTTTCGCCCGCTTTTCTTTTTTGCATGAAGCCCGCAAACTGCTATCATCTCTTTATGGCCGACGAACACAAACCGGACGACCGCGACCACAAAAAACTCGGCCGCGAACTCGATCTGTTTATCTTTTCCGACGCGGTCGGCAAAGGCCTTCCCCTGTGGCTGCCCAAAGGCGCAACACTGCGCCGCGAACTCGAGCGCTTTATCGTCGACGAAGAAATCAAACGCGGCTATTTGCATGTATATACGCCCGACATTGCAAAACTAGATTTGTATCGCAAGAGCGGCCACTACCCGCACTATCAGGATTCGATGTACGCACCGATCGTGATCGATGACGAAGAATTCATGCTGCGCCCGATGACCTGCCCGCACCATTTCGAACTCTATCTATCGAAACCACACAGCTATCGCGAACTCCCGATGCGCATCGCCGAAGTTGCCAAACTCTACCGCTACGAACAATCGGGCGAATTGATGGGCTTGCAGCGTGTGCGCACTTTTAGCCTCGCCGACGCGCACATCATTTGCGCAAGCGAAGAGCAAGCGATGCAGGAGGTGGATGCAGCGCTCGATCTCATCGAATACGTAGCGACCGTGTTTGGGCTCAAGCTTGGCGACGATTACCACTACCGCCTCTCGCTCGGCGATCGCGCCAACAGCGAGAAATATTACAAAAACGATGCCGCGTGGGAAAAGGGCGAAAACTTGCTCCGCGAGCTGCTCAAAAAACGCGGCAGTCGATTCGTCGAAGCAAAAGACGAGGCCGCGTTTTATGGCCCAAAAATCGACATTCAGATGAAAAACGTGAACGGCAAAGAAGACACCGCCTTCACGGTGCAATACGACTTCTGCATGCCGGATCGCTTCGATCTCACCTACACCGGCGAAGACGGCGCCAAGCACCGCGCGTTCGTGGTGCACCGCTCATCGATCGGCGCGATCGAGCGCATCGTGGCATTCCTCATTGAGCGATACGCGGGCGCATTCCCGCTGTGGCTCTCGCCGGTGCAGGCCGCGGTGATTCCCGTCTCGGAAAAACAACTGGAGTATGCACGAGGCATCGCTGCAGAATTGAAAGCAGCGAACATTCGCGTCGAGCTCGACGAAAGCGGCGAGACCTTGGGCAAGAAAATCCGTTCGGCAAAAACCTCGAAAGTTCCCTATCTTCTCGTCGTCGGCGACGAAGAAATCAAAACCGAAACCGCAACGCTCGAAGGCCGCCCGCCCGTCGGAGACGTTCGGGCAGGCGCGGGCAAAATTGGCGCACTGCCGATCGCTGAAATTATCCTGCGACTGAAGGCTGAAATAGAGACGCGCGCAGCATAGCCGCGCAAAACAAAAACTCCCCTTTCGGGGAGTTTTTGTTTCACTTTGTGCTTGCTCGCACCCGTCCTAGTTTACCGTCGAGCGAGGCGAGAGAAATGAAAACTTGTTTTCATTTCCGAGCGAGCGCTGACGGAAAGAAGTCGAAGACTTCTTATGCGCGTGCGATAACAATGCGCGGCATGCGGCTCGAATGATCAACGATCATCGAATCACTTGTCATGCGGTTGCTTTCGATGGTCGGCAGTTCGTACGAGCTGAATGCGGAGACAACCGGCGCGCTGATCGTTTCCATGATCGAGGTTGCGATCGTCGGCGTTGCCATCGTGTCGATCGCTTGGTTGACCAAGATCGTTCCGTTGCTGTAAGAGCCGAGGATAAAGTTGCCGATCGCTTTCCACTGCGCTTTCATCGAGCTCGCAGTTTTGTTGCCGATGTTGGCGGCAGTGTTACCTGCGTAGGAACTGGCGGCATACGCTGCGCTGGTTGCGGAGTTGGTCGCTTTGCGCAAGCGCGGGCGGTAGTAGACCATGAGGTACCCACCGGCGAGTGCGAAGGCAAGCAGACCGAGCCAGTAGACCATGTTGCCAACCGGACCGAAGTCAAAGCCAGTGTACGGAATCTGCGTGAGCGAAACCGAAGGCTGCGTGTAGACCGGAGCAGGAGCGACGTAGGTCGGCTGCACGTAGGTCGGGGCAACATACGGAGTTGCATAGCTATAGTTGGCGGTTGCCTGGCAGGTAGCCGTGCCACCCGAACCAGAAACCGTCATCGTGTAGGTCGTGTAGCCGCTCGGGTACACCGTAGTCGAACCAGAAGGCTGGACCGTGCCGACGTTCGGCGTGATGTACGCAGAAGTTGCGTTGCTCGAAGACCACGTAAGCGTTACCGGCTGGCTGTAGTTGTTGTAACCGTAGTTGTTACCGTAGATGCTGCCGTAGTTGGAAGCGTAGATGGTGCACGACGGCACAACCGGATAGGTGTACTGCGCCTGCACTTGCGGCTCTGCGCGCGATACCGGCACAACGTTGACCGTGTTTTGAATGCTGATCGGACCATTGGAAGCGATCGCCGTCGGATTATTGGTGTTGGTGATCGGACCAGTCGAGCTCGTGCTCGTCACGGGGCCTGTTGCGGCGTTGCTCGAAGTCCACGGATTGCTCGAAGCAGTATTGGTATTGGTGCTCGTCACCGGACCAATCGTGTTGTTGTTGGTGTTGGTGTTCGGCGTGTAGTTGTAGAGCGATTGACTCTGGCTCTGCGCCTGCGCAGTTTTGATCGACGGAGTCGAATTCACGACCGGCGCGGGGCTCGAAGTGAACGGCGAGTAGTACGCGCTCGAAGGCGAGGAGTAGTAGCTCGGCTGCGCGGTGTAGCTCGGAGTTGAGTACGTGCTGTAGGGAGAGG
>DATMZK010000042.1:0-2729 GCA_035560295.1 Minisyncoccota bacterium
GAAGAAAAACAGCATGAAAAATATCGGCACAACCACGATCCCGGAGGCAAGAAGTGTCAAAACCATCACGCTCCGCTCGCCAAAAGCAACGGGACCGGCGGGATTCAAGACCACGAGCTGACCCCAGTGTGCAAACAGATATCGGACGGTTTCGATCACCGCCCAAACCGTTGCAATGAGCGCGGCAAGTACGAGGATGGTGCCCTTGCGCATGAAAGTGAATTGTAACACCGGGCGCCTACAGGCGTGCTAGACTACTGGCATATGAACACTGCATACACAGGAGGCATGGGGGTCCCGACGTGGCTGCCGATGGTCGGCGTCGCGTTTGCGATCGTTTTAGTATGGAGCATCTTTTGGAAAGGTTTGGCGCTGTGGCACTCTGCCCAGCACAAGCAGCCAGTGTGGTTTGTGATTATGCTCCTCGTTAATACCGTGGGCATTCTCGAAATCATTTATTTGTTCGGCGTATTGAAATTGCAATTCAAAAATCTCTTTAGTTCCAAATAACCTTCTCTCCACCGACGAACACACAACGCCCCCGTTTGGGGGCGTTGTGTTATGGAAGAAAGAACAACTACTTAGTCATCGAAGCCTAGGTGGAGGCCGAGGCGTCCAAGGAAGCCGTGCGGCTTGCCTTCATCCACGTTGACCGTTGCATTCGTGCCTGCTTGTACCTGCACGTGCGCATCGTTGTCACCGTTGTGGTCGCCGTCGCCATCGCGATCCTTGGTGCTGCTCGCGATCTTGCGCGGGAAGCTGGTGAGATCGCGAATCTTATTGGCGGCGATCGTCAGGCCCGCACTCGTCGAAGAGGCAAGGGAGCCTTTGATGTTCACCGTATCGCCAACCGCAATTGCAGTGGTCGAAGCGGTCATTGAACCGTTCGCGCCGACTTTGGTGGCGTCGGACGTATTCACGACGAGATTCAACATCACATTGCCAAAGTGCACGACTGCGTCAACAACATTGTTGCCAACTGCTGTCACTTCAGCACCAATCACGCGCACGACACCGCTCGGGCTAATCGCTATACCGCTGTGTGCCTGCGCCGAGGCAGAAACCGTGTCTGCGGAAGCCGCAAACGGCATAAGCACAAGGAGGGTTACTCCCACGAGAGGAGCGAGGACTTTCTGTATACGTTGCATAGGGATCATGTTTTAGGTTGTAATATGCGAGGCCGAAGCCCCACTTCATAGGAGACGACTACCCCGGCGTGTTATTACGGAAAGAGGCAGTCGGTAAGGAAAACGAGGCGCCTGTCGTCTCACTACAAGGTGCTCATGAAGTCTTCATCTTGATATGTGAGACTGAGTGCTGGTTAGCAACTAACAAGACCCTTCTATGAAAATA
Source organism: Minisyncoccota bacterium (assembly GCA_035560295.1). Taxonomy (GTDB): domain Bacteria; phylum Patescibacteriota; class Minisyncoccia; order Phycocordibacterales; family UBA2100; genus UBA10103. Next base: position 1,354 of record DATMZK010000042.1, read on the forward strand.
TTGCTAGTGGAAGACGAGGAGAAGTTGGCTGAGGCCTTAAAACGCGGCCTCGAAATGAGCGGGTATACGGTCGACATCGTCGGCGACGGTAAAAAAGCGCTCACTCGCATCTCATTACACCGTAACGATTACGACATTGTGATTTTGGACCTCATGCTCCCCTCTATGGACGGGCACGAAGTGTGCAAAGAAATCCGCGCTGCCGACATTACCGTTCCGATTCTCATTCTGACGGCGCGCGCCGAGACCGATACCAAAGTCAACCTGCTCCTCTCGGGCGCCGATGATTATCTCGTCAAACCGTTTTCGTTCGCCGAGCTCTCCGCTCGCATTCAGGCGCTGTTGCGCCGCCCGACCGAAACACTGCCACAAGTCTTGCGCGCAGCCGACATCGAATTAAACGTCAACACGAGACGCGCGACCCAAAGCGGTGAGGCCCTCTCGCTCACCCTGAAAGAATTCGGCCTCTTGGAATACTTTCTTCGCCACCCGAACCAGGTCGTAAATCGGGAAGATTTACTTAGTCATTTGTGGGATTTCAATTATGTCGGATTCAGCAACGTGGTGGACGTCCATATCAAAAACCTTCGACGCAAGCTCACTGAAGCAGGCGCTGAAGATATCTTGGAAACGGTCCGTGGGATTGGTTACCGACTTCGCGCATAAATATCGCTTCGATCCGTTTTTGCGCACGGAGGTCAATGTGCTCGTACTCCAAACCGCCTTTGCCCTCTTCTTGCTGGGCGTGGTGGTGTTGATTGCGACGCAGTTGTATCACGACGCTTCGATTGCGGTTGCCCAAGGCATTCAAGCAGCTCTCCTGCCGCACGCAAATCCCGCGGTCGTGGGTAACTCGGTGGTTTCCTCGCTCGATTACACACGTTCGCGCACGGTCGCCTTCGCGGCAATTGCGATCATCGCAATTACGGCAATCTTCACCTACATCATCACGCGCATGGCGCTCGCCCCCACGCGCAACGCGCTGCAATCGCAAAAGCAATTCATCGGCAATGTCGCCCACGAACTGCGCACACCGCTTTCGGTCGCGAAAACCAATATGGAAGTCGGGCTGATGGGGCCGACACTCGGCGAAGAGGCGCAAAAAACATTCCGGGAAACGGTCGGCGAGCTCGATCGTATGGCGGATATCCTCAACAACCTCCTCTCACTCTCCTCGTTCACTCGGCCCGAGCGCATCGAATTTAGCGATGTGGATCTCGGCGGGATTGTTGCCGGCACCCTGCGCAAGTTGCGGCGCCTCGCCGATCCAAAACAAATTGAGCTTGAAGTGCGCATGAGCGAGCGCCGCGCGGTATGGGGTAACGCAACCGCGCTCGAGCAGATTGTAATGAATGTCGTTAAAAACGCGGTGATCT
>DATMZK010000043.1:0-2211 GCA_035560295.1 Minisyncoccota bacterium
TGAGGAAGCAGATAGCGGCATCGCGCGCGAAACAATGGAAGAAGCCGGGATCGAGGTGGAAGCGCCACGCGTCTTTCACGTGATCTCGCGCACCAATCCGCTCGATGAATTTTGGACAACGATTTATTACGTCGCACGGGCGCGTACCGATACCGTCACGCTAAGCTACGAGCACGATACGTATCAGTGGGTGACCATTGAGGAATTTCTTGCGCTCCAAGGTGCGAGCCGCAACAACGAGGCTGTCGCGCGCTACGTTGCCCTGCACAAAGCAGGTCGAGTATGAAAGATGCCTATGCACGCGCCGGTGTCGACGTCGATATCGAGCGGGAAGCGTCTCGCATCATGTATGAGGCGTCCAAGCAAACATTTGCAAATCGTAGCGGCGCGATCGGCGATATTGTTGCGCCGCTCGACGATTTTGCAGGTCTAAAGATGGTCGACATCTCCACTCTTCCCGCGGGCAGCTTTCTTTCCCTTGGTTTTGATACTGCGGGCACGAAGGTAGAACTCGCACAACGCTGCGGCAAGCACGACACGATTGCGTTTGATCTGTTTGCCATGGTATGCGACGACGCTCTCGTACGCGGCGGCGAGCCCATACTCGTGGGCAGCAATCTCGATACCAAAACGCTCGGCACCGATCAGCGATTCTTGCCGATCATACGAGAACTTGCGGCCGGCTATATTGCCGCAGCAAAAGAGGCGAACGTCGCCATCATCAACGGCGAGATCGCGCAAATGGGATCGCTCGTGTCAGGTTTTGGAGATTTTCCGTATCACTGGGGCGCTGCCTGCATTTGGGTTGGTCGCAAAGAAAAACTGCTCACGGGCGCGGAAATAAAGATTGGTGATGCGGTCGTGGTGTTGCGCGAAGAAGGGTTTCGCTGCAACGGGTGGTCTTTGGTACGTAAGATTTTTGAAGAGAAACACGGCGCCAATTGGCACACTACTCCGTTTGAAAAAACGACGCTCGGGCTTGCCGCGCTTACGCCATCAAAAATATATTCCCGGTTTGTGGTCGGTCTCCATGGCGGATTCAATTCGGAAGGAACGACGCGTATTCACGGTGTTGCGCACATCACCGGCGGCGGCGTGCCCGAAAAATTGGGACGCGTGTTGCAGTCAACCGGCCTCGGCGCGCATTTGCCGAATCTCTTTGAGCCCGGCGCGGTAGTTTCGTACGCACAAAAAATTGGCAACGTTTCCGACCAAGACGCCTATCGCGCATGGAACATGGGGCAGGGGCTCGCGATCATCACGCCGGCGCCGGAACAGGTCGTCGCAGAAGCAAAAAAGGCTGGAATCGAGGCGAAAATCGCGGGCCAAATAGTGAAAACTCCCGGGATTTCAATCACCAGCTTCGGCTCGGAGCGGCCTGGGCAAGAACTCAGCTTTGCAGTATAAAGAGGTATGACTGACGTCCTGCGCGGCACCGATTTCAAAAATTTTGGCAACAAAAAGACAGGCAAGGTGCGCGACATCTACGAGCAGCAGGATCGACTCATTTTGATCACGACAGATCGACACTCTTCTTTCGACCGGATCATTGCGCACATTCCGCACAAAGGGCAGGTATTGAATCAGGCGAGCGCTTGGTGGTTTGAGCAAACAAAAGATATCGTCCCCAATCATGTGCTTGCGCTGCCTGATCCCAATGTGACGGTGGGGAAAAAATGCAAACTGGTACCAGTTGAGGCGGTTATGCGCGGGTATCTCACCGGCGTCACCGACACCTCAATTTGGACGCGCTACCAAAGCGGGCAGCGGGAATTTGGCGATTTGAAATTGGGAGACGGCTTGAAGAAGAATACGAAATTGCCGCAGCCAGTGTTTGATCCGACGACCAAAGAAGAAGGGCACGACCGAGCGCTCAGCCCGGCCGAATTGATTGCTGAAGGCTTCATTACGCAAGAATTATTTGACCTAGTGAAAGCGACCGCCACCAAGCTCTTTTTGCGCGGGCAGGAGCTCGCCGCAAAACGAGGCCTCATTTTGGTAGATACGAAATATGAGTTTGGGTTGGACGAAAACAACCAGCTGGTGCTGATCGACGAAATTCACACGCCGGATTCGTCGCGCTGGTGGAAGCTCGATTCATACGATGCACGCATTGCGGCAGGGGAGGAGCCGGAATATTTCGATAAAGAATTTTTGCGCCTTTGGTTTAAAGAACACTCGGATCCCTACAAAGACGCGACACTTCCCGAG
>DATMZK010000044.1:0-2810 GCA_035560295.1 Minisyncoccota bacterium
CTTGGCGACGATTCGTTCTGCAACTTCTTTTTGCACGAGTAACGCCGTTCTTTGCGGCTGGTTTTGCGCGGTCAAAAACTGACGAATGATTTCGCCGGTGATGTAGTACGGAATATTTGCGGCAACCGCATATGCCTGGGCGGGCGCTTCAAAATCGCGCACATCGCCCTCGATGAGTTCGAGTTGCTTCTCGGAAATTTCCTCCGGAAATTTCCCGCGGAGCACCTCCACCAGCGCTTCATCTTTTTCAATGGCGATCACCCGCGCGCCTGTTGCGAGCAGCGCGTTGGTCAGCGCCCCTTTGCCTGGTCCGATTTCAACCACCGTGTCGCCTGCGCCAATGCGCACTGCCTGCGCGAGCTTGCTCGCATACATCGTGTTGGCCAAAAAGTGCTGCCCGAGCCGTGCGCCGCGTTTTTTCATGTAATTTCGATAATTTCTTCGTCGTTTTCGGCTTCTTGGGGGCTACTGAGGAGCCGTTGATCAATGTCGCCGATGAATTCACTCGGGAGCGTAAACTCCCTCGTGCCCCAACGCAAGCGCTCCCTCGCGTAGGAGAGAAAGAGGCGTTTGCCGGCGCGGGTGAGCGCGACATAAAACAATCGGCGCTCTTCTTCTGGGTCGCGGTTGGAATCGTCGGCGCGGATAGAAGGAAAGAGGCCCTGCTCGAGCCCGGCCACAAACACTGCATCGAATTCCAAGCCCTTCGAGGCGTGCACCGTCATCAACGATACCGAATTCTCCCGCTCCTGCAAGCTGTCTTGCTCGCTTTGGAGGGCCGCCTCTTCAATCAATCGCTCAACTCCCTCCGGCGATGCTTGATCATCGAAACGCGCAGCAAAGTTAACGAGTTCGCGCACGTTTTCCAGCCGTTCGCCACCCTCCTCCTTGTCATTCTTAAACATTTTTTCCATGCCGCTGGCTTCGAGTGCGAATTTCACCGCTTCCGACGCTGGTGCCACATCAATTGCCTGCTTGATCGCCGCGAGCGTCATCCGAAATGCATCCACTTTTGTTTTTGCGGCGCCAGCGAGCGCAGCGTCCTCGCCCGCAAGCATCTTGTCGAGCGTGACTTTGCCAATCCCGCGCGGCGGTACGCCCACAATGCGCAAGAGATCGACGCGACTCTTGGGATTCATCGCGGCGCGCAGATACGAAATAGTGTCTTTCACCTCTTTGCGTTCAAAAAAGCGCGTGCCGAGCACGCGATACGGCAAACCGGCGGCGAGCATCGCCTCTTCGAGCGCCCGTGAGAGAAAATTTTCTCGATACAACACGGCGATTTTGCCCGGTGGCGTACCGCGCTCGATCAGTCGCGCGACTTCGGCAGAAATAAACCAGGCCTCTTCAAGTTCGTTGCGTCCGGCAAACACCACAATCGATGCCCCAGTGTCGTTTTCAGTGAACAAGTTCTTGGGTTTGCGGCGACTGTTTTTCTCGATGATTGCATTCGCTGCGGCGAGGATGGTGCGGGTGGAGCGGTAGTTTTGTTCGAGCGTGACCACCTTGGTGCCGGGGAAGGCCGTTTCAAATTGGAGCAGATGTTCAAGCTCTGCGCCCCGCCAGCTATAGATATTTTGATCGATGTCACCCACTACACAGATATTTCGGCGCTTTCCTGCCAAGAGCCGCGCAATTTCATACTGCACGCCGTTGGTGTCTTGGTATTCGTCGATCGTGAGATATTGCCAGCGTGCCTGCAAAAGATCGAGTACGCGCGGGCTGTTCTGCAGCAGTGCGAGGGTGCGGAGCAGGAGGTCGTCGAAATCGAGCGCCCCCTCTTCGGTGAGCACTTTTTCATACGCCGTCCACACCTGCGCCACCCGGCGATCACGAAAATCTTTGGCCTCTTCGGCAAACGCTTTGGCCGAAATGCCTTTTCCCTTCTCGCGTGAGATGCGGGCGAGTGCGGCGCGCGGCGTCGCGCCCTCGTCGAGACTCTCAAGAATCTTTTTGAGCGCGCGCTGGCTGTCGTCGCGGTCCCAGATCACGAACGCACGCGGGAGCCCGGCATCCTGCGCAAACTCGCGCAGCAATCGCACGCCGAGCGAATGAAAGGTGCACACGAGCGGCGCGCCGTGTCCTTGCGGAACGAGCGCCCACACCCGTTCGCGCATCTCTCCCGCTGCTTTGTTGGTAAAGGTGACGGCCAAAATCTGATGCGCGGGCACTCCGCTTTCCACCAAATGCGCGATGCGGTGCGTAATCGTCTTGGTTTTACCCGCTCCGGCGCCGGCAACGATCAGAAGCGGCCCATCGCGATGCAACACTGCCTCTTTTTGTCTGTCATTGAGCCCTTCGAGATAGTTCACCGGCGTACTGTAGCATGCGCGCATCGCGAAGTTTGACAAAAAGTTTATCCACTCGCCGAGTGCAAATTATATTGCCCAATGGACCCGATGAGCGTACAGTGAACCGCAGCGATGGCATTCCGTTTCTTCCTGGGCTAGGTCAAAATCTTCATGATCTAAGCCATATTTCAGACACTCCCGTTTCCCCATCGTTAAAAAACGGCTTTACACAGGCACGCAATAGAAACAGGCATTTTAAGCCTCTTTTTGGGCGTTTTTTGTACAAAGTCGTACAAAAAGGCATATTTCTGCAGTAAAAAAAGAATCCGAATCAGTGCGAAAGCGCTTGAAACGGAGGATATATCGAGGAAAGAGTCGCATCCCTGCGGTGATGTTCATCTCATTGCTGGCAATTGTGGCTTCACTGCTGCCTTCCCAGTCGCAGGCGGGCATTTTGAGTAACTTTATTGGCCTCTTTGCAGGCTCAGCATCGGCCGCAGACGCCCCCGCTTCAACCAC
>DATMZK010000045.1:0-2312 GCA_035560295.1 Minisyncoccota bacterium
GCTCTTCTTACTGGCGCGCAACAACTGGGTGCGAGCAATCGCCCTTCTCTATGCATTTTTTATCGCAACCGGCGCTGCGATCGGTTTTCACTGGTTCTCCGACGTGCTCGCGGGCGTCATTTTTGGCTCGCTCGCAGGGTATGTGGTTGCAAAAGATTTTAAACGGCGGACTATACCGCATTCGTAAACACCTCCTCCACGTCGTCGTTTTCTTCGATTTGTTCCAAAATTTCGCCCAGTTTTGCGCCGTCTTCTTCGGAGAGAGGAACGGTGGTGTGGGGCTCGTAGCCGTCGGCGGTTTTGGTAAATGCCCAGGCTGCGGAGCCGGGCGCTGCGAGTGCGAGGCCGTTTTTGCTCAACAAATGTTTTATTTCTTGTGCGGTGCGATTGCGACTGTCGGTAACCGCCGCGATGATGATCGCCGTGCCGCCCGGGCCGTAGGTTTCGTAGGTGACGCTCTCCATCGTGGAAGCGTCGGCGGAAATGCCTTTGGCGATCGCACGCTCGATGTTTTCTTTCGGCATATTTTCTTTCTTTGCCTTTTCGATCCAGCTCCGAAGGCCGGGCGAATTTGCGTCGCCTTTTGCGGCCTTGCTTTCAATCGCGATGCGCTTGCCGAGCTTTCCCCAGACGTTGCTCTTGGCAACATCGGCTGCACCTTTTTGTCGTTTTATTTTTGACCACTTGTTGTGTCCGGACATATAGCGCGATTATACCTACGCCACGATCGAAGAAAAGCTTCGGTGAATACACTCTAACTTCATGCGACGAGCATATGCTTGGACTTCATGACGCCGCTGTATGCATTCAATAACCGAGCGCTGGTCGTTGCCGCCGGCTCAATAGGGGTGCTGTTTTTCGCGATCCTCTTTGTGTATACAGGAGGTGCAAAGTCGCTTCCGGCGCTGTTTAGTGGTGGCGCGACCGTAGGCGCTCGCTCGGGTACGGTGTATCTCTCGCCCGAGGCCACCGCAGCTGCGGCGGCAGCGGCCCCGCAGTCGACACCGCCAAGCGAAATGCACATCGCCAACAACGGTCTCGTTCTGTTGCGCGGCGCCCGTGTGAGTTCCATCTCGGGCAGCGCACTTGAGGTGGTCGTGACATTTGGTGGGGCGCCGTTTACCTGGGAAGTAGAAACCAATGCGGCCACGGCATTTGAAACGCAAAGCGGAGAAAAGGGGGCGCAGGCAGACATCCATGTGGGCGATTTCGTCACGATCACCGGGATGCTCGCTGGTGTGGGCACACTGTCTCATGTGAGCGCGACATTTATACACGAATAATCAAAAAACGATATGAAAAAAGACACACACAGCCGTGCGAAAAGAATTGCCCGCGACGTCGTCGTGCGCGCCTCCGAAGACGTGCAAGCATTGAAACGACAATCAACCAAGTTGGTACAAAGCGCAAGGAACTCCTGGCAGCATTCTGAGCCGCGTCGGGAGCAAGCCAAAAAAGAAATGCAAAAAGCCACGAATCGCGTCGTTGCGTTTGGAAAAGATCTGAAAGCCGGCGTTCGGCAAGGGTTTGCCGAAGTACAAAAACGCCGCAACGATACCTAAGTTCGTTGCGATCGTGTCTCCCCGTTAGGCGACGAGTCGGTAGCCAACGCCGCGCACGGTTTCAAATCGTGCGGTTTTGTGGCCGGAAAACTTTTTGCGTAGATTTTTCATGTGCACATCCAAGACATTGCTGAGCGTCATCGTGTTGAAATCCCACACCTGATTGCAGAGTTGTTCGCGCGTTAAGACCTCGTTGGGGCGGCGGAGAAAACATTCAAACAGCGAATACTCTTTGAGCGTGAGCGGGATTTCTACCGATCCGGCACGCACGCTGTGGGTCGTGGTGTTGATTTCAAGATCGCCCATAACGTGCACGACGGGCTTTCCGATCGCCGGCCGACGAAGCACGGAATTGACGCGCGCGATTAGCTCGTCGGGCGAGAATGGCTTGACGACGTAGTCGTCGGCGCCGCTGTTCAGGAGAGTGACTTTCGAGGCAGTGTCGCTCTCGCCGGTGATGATGATAATGGGAGTGGTGATGCCCTCTTCGCGCAAGAGTGTGGTGAGCGCAAGGCCGCTCATGCCAGCAAGTCCCAGATCGAGCAAGATGAGATCGTAGTCGTTGCGATACATGAGAATGCGGGTGCGCGCTTTCAGTGCATCGGCGATGTGGTCGACCGCGAAGCCCTTCAGTACCAACGTGTTCTGTATGCTCTGTGCAACCGCCTCCTCGTCTTCAACGATCAATATACGCATGAGGGGGTCACTATACATGGTGTCACCTGAAGCGCACATGAAGAACATGAAGCG
>DATMZK010000046.1:0-2952 GCA_035560295.1 Minisyncoccota bacterium
GGCTTTCCGCCGCGCGCGACCATCATTGGCCTCCTCATCCTCGCCGTCTTCCCATACCTCGGCCACCGCGCGCTTCTCGCTTTTGAATCGAGAAAGAAGGCATCGATGGAAGTGCACCAGTCGTAGGAATGTCAGAGGGTAACCCTCTGACATTCCGCGATTCATGCCACATAACGCTTTTTGTGATATCTTGCCCGCGGTTGTGATATTTCAGGGTGACCCATGCTAAACGGTACGTATCGACCGGATGCCAAGGAGCAGACTCTGTTGGAGGAAACGCGCCGAGCATACGGGAACGACGCAAGAGATTTTCTCCATTGCGTGCTTGCCGGCGACATCGAGCGTTTCGACCAGCTTCCGCTCAATCCAGAGCAGGCGCAGTTCATTCGCGGGCGCGCAAACGTTCTCGGCGTCGCGCTCCCGGTCTCATAGGGGGAGCGATGGCAGAAATCCTTCGGTGTGGCGATGCAATCGGCGTCATCATCGACGATCGCGTACACGTCCTGAAGCCGAGCAAGTCGCGTTATATCCTGCGATTTGCCGGCGTGGATTTAACGTACGGCTGCATGTGCGAGAAATGCGACGGCGGCCTTACGGTGGATGTGCGGGAATTGCTCCGCATGGCTTCGCTTGCAGGCGCGACGGCTGTCGTTATCCGCAAGGCTCCACGCCCGGCGTTATCCGATTTTTCAGGACTGACCGTACTCGATCCCGAAGAGCTGCGCGGCGCTGCTCATCGAGAAGCAGTCGTTCTTCGCACATAAACACGCGCCCGCGGAATACTTTCTGCGGGCGCTGATTCTTTTTTCGTCTTCATGTATACTTCGTCGATACCAAAGTAATCTCCAACATATGAAAAAATATCTCGCAATTTTTTTGGGCACGAAAGAGGCGATGGCGACTTGGATGGCCATGCCGGAGGCAGACCGCAAAGCAAAAGAAAAGGAAGGCATGATGGCATGGGGCAAGTGGATGGAGGATCACAAAGAGGCGGTGGTAGATGGATCGCCGCTTGGCAAAACGAAAGCGGTGAACAAAAACGGCATTTCGGATGTGCGCAACGACATGGGCGCATGGACGGTCGTGAAAGCAAATTCGCAGGAAGAGGCGGCGAAGATGTTCGAAAATCATCCGCACTTTACGATTTTCCCGGGTGATCGCATTGAGGTGATGGAGTGTTTGGCGATCCCGACGATGTAATCGCATGTCCGTCGAGACCGATGCAAGTTGGTGGTAGATTTTCGTGCCAGATGGCATAGTGTTGCAAGAAATACGTTTGCGGAGAGTGAGATGATTGTCGACGCCAAACATGAGGCCGCGACCCTGACAGATGCAGAATGGCAAGAGCTCGAAGAACTACTCGCAGCAAGCAGTTATCTGCCAGTCGTGCAAAAACTTCGGCAGGTGCACAATTGTCCCATGACTGCGGAAGCGTTATTCGGGTATGACAACGCGTGGAGCGGCGACGATCGCATCAACGACGCACTGCGCAGGCGCGGTGCCAAGTTTATGGTTGCACGCGTTGCGCCGTTTGTGGAAGGCGAGACTCGCCGGCAGCGCATGCTCGCGCTTGTGCGGAAATAAATCACGAGTGCGTCAACCGCGCAGAGGAACCGCTCCTCTCGCGGTTTTCTCTTTGTTGACAACGCGCGTGAGAAAAACCATAGTCCACGCAGGTCTTTGTGTTCATTGACCTGCCACCTGTTGGTCGTAGGAGCCACTCATGTCGCGTACCTTGGTGATGGGCGTTGTGCTCGCCGCTTCATATCTCTTTTTCACTCCGGTTGCTTCGGCGGAGTATGCGGAACCCACTACCGCATGTCCGGATCCTCAGAAGTGGAATCGGTTGTACACGAACGATGTCGAAAAACTAGGACTTATGGAGCGCCTGGAGGCGTACTTGCTCGGCACCCAAGCGGTGGAGGCAGATCCCGCAGTGCCGCTGCAGATCGAAATCGCGGCGACCGACTGCCCGATTGGCGGATTGACGGTCGTCGTCAGAAAGCAGCCAAACATGACGCTATTCAATGGCGCCTATTATGTTCCCGCCGCGCATTATGTGATCGCTCTTTCGGTACCGTACCTGCATCGCGGCGACCTGAGCGATCTCACGCGCGAGGGTACCAAACAGGTTTGCCTGATCAAACTCAGCGAAGCAGAAGGCCGGATGCTCTATGGTGAGGAACCGGAGATACAGCATGATCTGTTGCAGTGCGAACTCGATGCCGCGGGTGTTGCCGAGGATAAGGAATATGAGCGTTGGTTGACACGTCTGTTGCGTCGGGAAGTGCCCGAGCAGGGGCAGGCGCAGAAGCAAAGCGGGGCAGGGCTTCCGTGAGTGCCCAACATACTGAGAGCCGGCTTTTTGCAGCCGGCTCGATTTTTTGTGTAACGTATCGCTGCAGCTTATTCAGTGCTACGCTGAGAGTGGTAGAGCAGGCAGGAATCCTTCCTCGTCTTGCTATAGCCTGAAGGAACTGCAGTGAAAATGTTTACAAACGTGAAGCCTTTTTTGAAGGGCGTTGCTATCACCGCTGCCGCAATGCCGTTCGTGCTCGTCTTTGGCTTTAATTTCTTCACGCCAAGCGGCGCCGAGGCACTCGCGTTGGCGCGTGCGGAGCAGATGGCGGTTCCGCTTGCCGCCGAGTTGTGCGCGATCAAATTCGGCGAGAAACCGGATGCTTCTACGCAAACAGCGAAGCTCGCGAAGGCCGATTCCTACGAACGCGGCGGCATTATCGGGCCGGAGTTGGTCACGCTCCCGGGCGGCCGTTACCCGAATGGCGCCCTCATCGACGCGTGCGCCAAATTGATCTTGGCAAAGCCCGAAAAGGCCGCAGACCTCGGCAAATAGTGCCGCAACAGAACAACCGCGCCGTCCCGGTAACACAGGGCGGCACTTTCTATACGTATTTCGCAATTGACGATCACTCGCGGACGAGGTAGTTTCAG
>DATMZK010000047.1:0-7475 GCA_035560295.1 Minisyncoccota bacterium
GGACGGGTACGACGATGGAAATCTTCTTCACTCGCGCACTGTGCCACAAAATGCAAAAAGGTTCAAGAATAGCAGCGCCAGCATGCCCACTGCTGCAACGACAAACATCGTGGCAATTTCTGCGACCGAAGTGTGGTGATAAGAGATCAAAAAGGCTTCAAGAGCAATGCCAAGGGCAACGAACCAAAGAAACGACGTGTTTCGCACCGCAACAAAGTAGTTGATGAGTGCGATCGAAAGTGCGATGCACCCTTCTGCAAACGCATACCGCCCGACCACGGGCGCAATCCCGAGATATTTTGCTCCGAACAGAACGGAGATGAAAAAGGCTGGAAATAGAGAGAAGCAGACAGCGGACGCGAAAACCACGAGCGCAATGATCGAAAGCGACATGAATAAGAGCCGGCTCTCCTGCCCTTTCTCACTCGCGCGGGCAAAAGAAGCCATCGGCAAAAGCACGGTGCTGAATGCACCGATGCTATACACGATAATGTTGCCGAGTGTTGAGAGAGCCGCGTATTCACCGGCCACAGTTGCCGAAAGAAAGTGTTTCGCGAGAAGAAGATCGGTGTTCGAAATCAAAGCCAGGAGAAATGCCGTAATAAGCAAAGACACATAGAGCGATTGAAAGCCGGGCTTCTCGGCAGCGGCTTGCGGCGCTTCGGCGCCTTTCAATTTACGACGTATCGTCAGAAAACCGTACAGCCAAGTAGCGAACTGTGCGAGCACGAGCGCAAGCATGACGCCAACCACAGAGAATCCAGCTGCAACAAGAAATAATGCGCATGCAAGCTTTACTAAGGCGCCAAGAATATTTTGTTTGGCGAGTTGGAAAAATTCCTGAAGACCTTGCAGCGTTCCCACCTGCAGGGCGCCGGGCGCAAGAAATAAAATAATGAGACTAAATACAAAAAATGGCGTGTATGGAATGTGGAGGAAGCGGGTAAGAAAAGGGGTGAGGGCAAGAAAAAGAATCCAGACGGCGATCGCTATTACGAACGCATGTTTACGGAAAAAAATGAATAGCTCATGGATTTCACTCGGTCGTCCGGCTGCTCGCGACGCAACTTCTCGTGCCATCAACATCGTAAAAGCAAACGACGGAACGGAAATGATGGTGAGTAAGCTGATCATCGCTGCGACTTCCCCAAATGAATCTAGCCCGAGAATGCGACTCATCAGTAACGTGAACACGTAGTTGAAGACGTTCACCACAAAACCGCCCATTACGACGATGGCGCTCGACGAGACAAAGCGGTTGTTCAACATTGCTGAGAGATTCATTTGTTGATTGCGACGATACCACGCAGCACAGGACGCGTCGAGGAGCTGACAGTCCTCGATTGCTAGGACAAAAAGAACAACCTCCTGAGGGGTCTCAAGGAGGTTGCAGGGACCATTATATAACGGTGGATTGCGGGTGGATAACGTTGGGGATGAGAAAAGGAAGAAAAAAGGATAGAAAAAGATAGAAAAAAGAGCCGCCACGGGGGACGGCTCAGAGGTTGTTAGTGGAGCGCTCAGGCTTCGGGCGCTCGCGGCACACGTAAGACGTATGCACCCGCGCCATTTGCGGTGTGGATGCACGCCTCGGGACTGAGTCCCCGAAATTTCAATCGGAGACGATGGATGATGTTGCGGATGTTGACCTCGCTGAAGCCGAGCGCGGTGCGAATGCTCTGCACCGTAACCTTCTCTCCGTAGCTCAAAGCCAACTGGTGCAGCACTTCGAATTCCGCATTGCTCATGCAGAACCATCTGCCACCCATCGCCGCTATTTTCCCCTTGAGCTGAACGGTGAGCTGACCGCAGATCATGTCTTGATCGGAGGGAACAAACGGCCTTGCGGTATTGCCTGCTCGCCGACGTGGCCAAACGTTTCGCTCGGATGGATCGCGCAGCACATACCCGAGACGATGCAGCGTGAAAATACATCGCTCTCCACCCGCGGCCTCGACGAGACGCTTGCGCAGTCTGCAGACGAAGACATCGACGATTCTCGCGTCGGGCTTATCTCGCTCAAGGTACAGGTAGTTGAGGATGATCTCGCGACTGGTGGCGAGCCCCTTGCGCTTCGCAAGCAACTCGAGAATGCTGTATTCCATGTCGGGCACATGGACGAAGCGGCCGTCGACGAGAACCGTCCGCGTCAAGAAATTGATCCTGAGCTTGCCGCAGGTGACGATATTTTGAGGTTCTGCGGCGGCAGGCGGCACGCCGGGCGATTCGCCGGTAGCGCTGAGCGGAAGCATGGGCTGATCCCTCCTCTATAAGAGAACTCGATTGCGCAGAGCACACCATACAGAGCGGGCCCCTGCCGGTCAATGCAGCCGGCGCTGGGCGGCTCCCAAAATTACGCTTCTTTTTGCATCAACCGCTTCACTTCCCTTCCCTTTTTGCGAGAGCCGCGCATGGCGACGCGCTTATTGCTGCGCACTTGGCGCGCGATTTCGGATTGGACGTCGTCTATCGCCCCGTGCAAACTTTCGGAATGATTGGTGGCGCGCAGATCGTCGCGGCCAGGGCGCATCAGCGTGATTTCGGCAAAGAAAATATTCGCGCCATGACGCGGCCGGCCGGCATCGCGCCCAAGCTCCACTTCGCAGCGCGCAAGCTCGCTATCTGCGCCGAGCATTTTTTCGATGTGCGCGAGTTTTTCGTCGAGATACCTGCCGGTGGTCGGACTGAGCTTCATTTCGGTCGCCTTGATGCGCATGTCCATATCGTTTGATTGTAGCATCAGTATGCACCGAGAACCGGTAGCGAAAATGAATCTTGGAAATCACCGATACTTTGGCTATACTAAGCCGGTTCCATTCCGCGGCCCGCCTCGCATCGGCGCGCCGAAGGCGAGTCGAGGCGGGTAGCTCTATGGCCTGGGTCTATATCCTAAAAAGTCTCTCATTTCCCAAAACGTACGTGGGGAGCACGACGGACTTCGAGCGTCGCATTAAGGAGCATAATTCCGGAAAACATCCATACACGAGCAGATTTTTACCTTGGGATGTGGTATATACTGAGACGTTCGCTGAACTTGGCGACGCGCGCAGGAGAGAAAAATATCTCAAAAGTGCAGCCGGACGACGATTCATTCAGCGACAAAACATCATTCCGCGGTAGCTCAACGGTAGAGCATCTCGCTGTTAACGAGAGGGTTCCTGGTTCGAATCCAGGCCGCGGAGCTTGACAAGATTAGTTTTTGAAGTTACAATTAAAAGAGTGTATGCGGCGCTAGTTTTCTCAATCGCATCAGGATTTAGGCTGTTAGGGAGGTGTGTCGTGGAGCATCAGATCAACTGCCCTTGCGGGAATTCGACGTTTACTGTGCACACTTCAACCGTATCAGGACTGCCTACGAGGGAAGTTGTGAAACTGGAAGACGTCGACGTTGAGCGGGATACCTACTACGATCTGACCTTGGCCTGCACGTCATGCGGTCACCGTCATACGACCTTGCTGGGCGCTGATTGATACTGTCCTTATAGCGCCCGTATTTTTTCTCGAACCGAGGAGCTCCGCATGATAAGCAGTGGCCGCTATCTGTACCATACTCAGGACATCGCCGAAATCAAGGCGATGCCACAGCCAGTCGACCGAATTCAGCAGGCGCGTCTCCGACAGATGGAGGCGGAAGTCGCGGAGTTCGAGCGAGCAAATCCGGACGAAGCCAAGCGGATGCAGGCCGTCGCCGCGAAGCTCGCTCGCTGAGCACCAACCCACCAAATGCGGAAAACCCGCTTCGGTGGGTTTTCTTTTTTGTAGAGGGTTAGCCTGGTACACGATTTTCTTCGTTTCTAATTCCCGATATAATCTCCATTCGGAGGTGCATGATGAAAGTTATTCAAGGTGATGGAAATCCTCGATCAGTTTCGCAAAAGGAACGCGAAGCGAGGAAGCGCGGACTTCGTATCGGTTCTTGGGTAGCTGCGAATCTCGCTCGCGCTGCTGGCAGAACTATCCCCGCCCCTGAAGGTGAATCTGATGAAAAGAAAGGAGTGCCTCTACATAAGCCGGAGGACGACTCATCCTGAGACCGCCGATATGTAGGGCGGTCTTTTTTTGTACGAGGGTAACCCTCGTACAATTGGCCGTGAGGGACAAATCCCCGCTTTTGGAGTAGTCTCTTTTTAGATTGAGAACAGCCTACGGAGAGCGGCATGGCTACGACCTCGAAACCGTTCGCTTCGGAAATTCACACGCTGATTCAGGCACGCGAATTTGACCTCTACGGTTTTATCGCTGAACACTGTGAGGAAATCGACGATCACGTCGCGCATTGCCATGAGTGCCGCGAAAAAATGATCGGGTGGTCAAGCCATCTGCCCAAACTTCGCGCGCGCGTCACCGTCGCGTTTCCCGCCCCGAAAAGTCGCCACGAATGCATGGAGCAGATGCAGCAACTGAAACGCGGGGAGTGTCTGCCTTGTGGCTGCGAAGTTACCGACGCGCCATGGACAAAGGAGCAGGCGTGCGCCGCGTTCTACCAAACACTTGCCCAAATTATGGGAGTAGCGGAAGACAAGGTGCGGAGGGTTCCTGCGACAACTCGACTGCAAGATCTGCCGCTTTGCACCAAAGCCTTGCGTCGTCTGCGCGATGCATTCTGGATTCCCGACGGCGCTTCTGGCTCTGAAAAAATACGAGATGCGGAGGAGGGCGACAGCGTTCCCGATCTGCCGGAAACCGTTGGCGATTTCATCCAAGCAATTCTCAGTCTGCATGCCGGGATGTCATATGTGGAATGCGGCGAGCACTGGAGTCCGTAACACGCATCGTTCTGATCATCTATTGAACCACTACCCTTCCGGCAGTGGTTCTTCTTTTTTGTGTAGAGGGTTACCCTCGTACAATCGCCTCTGACAAAATCATCTTGGTATGGTATAGATTCGACTAGGTATCCCGCCATCATGGAGATTGGCATGGCACTCATGGAAGCGTTTGATATTCCTCGCGGCATGACGCACGAGGTTCTCGCGCGTACGTTCTCAGCGTACTTGCAGGGTGCGCTCGCTTTTGAGAATTCACTCGACGACAGCGGTCAGCTTCGGAAAGGTCCGTACAAGAAAGAAGGACGCGATACCGACTGGCAGCTCGACGACACCAACGATTTCTGGCTCTACATCCGCGATGACAAGGCTATCTTAATTTGTCGCTATGCTCGCCAGGAACGCATCGCCGCGGCGGCAATCGCGCTCTTTAAGGCGCGTTTCTTGGAGGATGTTGAAGCCGATTTCGTGCCGTGCATGTCGATCGTCGTCGCCAAGCGCTCGAATCATTACCTCGCGTACGTCGACGGACGTCCCAATATCTGGGCAACGGGTAAGAGTGCATACGAGGCCGTTGGGGACCTCATAATGCATCACAAGGATGTCACCGGCATCAAGATCGACAACCAGACCTGAGCCACCCGCAACCCGAAGCCGCCCTTACACAAGGCGGCTTCTTTTTTTTGTACGAGGGTTACCCTCGTACACAGTGAAAATCGTAAAATTAGACAAGCAATCAATTACATAGTAAAAAGATGCTGGTCAATCTAGCGAGGAGTAATCGCACATGAATACGCAGATCGCGATGCCCGGTGTGGCTATCACCGAATTGTGTCTCATCGGCATCCTGAAGATCGTCCCCGCGTTGGTACCAACTCTGTTTCGGGCCCTCCAGGAGAAAATCGGCCTGCCCGGCACCGACACCGCGGATGACACGGTCGATAACATGGAGAACATCCGGCAATTCAGCGAGGCAATCGCTCCCTACGTGAGCGGCGAACGCGCACTCCCCGACCCGAGCGAATTCGATCAGCTTTTTCAAGATCACTGGGCTCGCAATATCGAAACCGGCAAGGAGCTCGCGATTGAACGGCCCGGTGATCGCGTACTCGTCGACGCCATCGCCACCATCTACAGCGACATGGGCGAAGAAGCTCTCGACCGGCCGAGCATGATGTACAAAACCGTCGAAGGGTTTCGGCGGCAGATCGCGATGATTATCGAGGCGGCGGCGGCGCAAGGCATGAACATTATCGCCTTCCTCGACGGCGAGGACGCGATCAACCGTACGGCGCGCACGGTCTATGCGCCGGACGTACTCAAACAGCGGTTGCGGGAACCAATCGCCTTCTTGGCAAGTCCGCAACATTTGTTCTCACTGTTTAGACCGTTGTCGCGTCGCGAAGAGTTTGGCGCAACCCCGGCAGAGATCGACGCCGCGCTCGCCGAGCAGGTGGCGCCGGTCGCGGCAGCAATCGATCGCGCACTCACGGAGGCGATCGATCAAACCGTCACCCGGATCTACGCGAACTGACGTCTGCTCTCGCTTTCAAACCGCCCCCTCCACAAGGGCGGTTTTCTTTTTTGTATGAGGGTAACCCTCATACAAGGATTGACTAGGTTGAATTATCGTTATATTGTCATGGGAGCGCAAATTGAAATTGCAAAGGAACCCGCAATGGCCGAAGCTGAATCGAAGGCTGAGTCGTGCAAAATCATCCGCGCGAGTATCAGCTACTCCGTGGTGCTCGTGATGAGTCCTGCCGATGCGGCCCCTGGCGCGGAAGGCACAAGATACTTCGAGTATCACCCAGGCCGTCCAGGCATACCGGGATGGAAGGACAACGAATTCAACGAAACCTCGTGGAAGGACGGCCGGTTTTTATTTTCCGGACATGCCGACGGCATGGGATTTGCCGATTTTCCCACCGATCCCTTCCCCTCACTCGAAGCCGCCCTCGCGTTCATCAAAACGCAGCGCGGGCAGTAAAGGAAAATCGCATGAGCTCGACACTTGAACATTCAACTTCCGGTTGGGACGCTCGGCTGGAAAAGTTCGGCTGGTTTGAAAAGCTGATGGATCGCATGGTTGCCTACGGGATCGATCTTGCGATCGAAAAAGATCCGAGAGGCGAAGACGTTTTGGTCATGCAGATCGAGCAGGCCCAGATGACGAAGCCGAGCATGCTCGGTGAATTCCCGGTCCGGTCACTGCAGGTCGAGTTCGACGAAGCCTCTGCGGCGACGAAGATCGTCGTGCCCTGGCGCTGCATCGTCTGCGGAATCTACGAAGCATTCAGATCGATCGCCATCGAAACTGATGAGCGCACCGGCGAACGCACGCTGAAAGAGCGTCCGAAAAACACGCACAGTGGGTATTTTTTCTTTCAGGTGCTGAACATCGATCGTCCCAACGACAAGGTCGAGTTCGCCTTTCGCTCCGATTTCAACGACGAAGATTTGGAGCGTCGCCGAGCTCGCCGAGCGGGCGGAGCTGCGGCACCCTGATCACTGCATATCGAAAAAAGTGAGATCAACCAGAACAACGCCGCTCGTGAAGCTATCTAGCTTCCGGGCGGTCTTTTTTTGTAGAGCTGTGTAGAGGGTTACCCTCGTACAAAGTGCGAAGCTTGACTCACGGAGCGAACGAAAGCATAGTCCCTCCGGACAATAGTTCACGTGTCTCTCGCAGAAAGGACGAACGATGGC
>DATMZK010000048.1:0-2397 GCA_035560295.1 Minisyncoccota bacterium
GTCTCACTTGCGCGAGCCCGTTGCTTTGGAAGTCGCCCGTAAAATTGAAGCGTGCTTCGTAGGCGGGCGTGCCGTCCGGCAGGATGTGAAAGGCGCGTTCCCGCGAGTAGTTGTCGATGTCGAGCACGACCCATGCGAGCAGCTTGCCGCCGACTTCGACGAAATCTCCGACGTAGCGATACCGCTCCTGGTACGCCGCCGAGCCGTCCGCCTTGATGTGCCAGGCAGATCCGCCCTGGTACACAGAGGCGAGACCGTGCTTGAAAGGTCCGACGCCCCCGTAGCTTTGCGCGAATGCCCGCGAGCCGTCGCGATGAATATGTGCCCAGGTACCGTCCGCCCTCACGCGCGCGGTCGCGAGTCCTTCCTCGCTGAACTGCCCGATATGCGCGTACAGACGAAGCTTGTGTTCGTTCCCGTTTTCTTCGCTTTCCATAGCCAAAACTCCCGGTTTGTCTTCCGGGAGCTTAGGGCTAAGCGGCGAAAAAAGCAATTATTTCCTGTTGGAGCGGCCGGCGAGCACGAAGCTGCTGTAGGCGAGGAAGCTGGTGACAAGCACGCCAAACCACGAAAGCCAGAGCGGGACTGTCCAGCCGTCGAGCGTGATGTCGGCGCCGGTAAAGAGGCGCAAGAGGTGCGCAACCGCGATGATAGAGAAGGCGACGCCTGAAATCACCAAGTAGGTGTTCTCACGCAAACGCGGCAATTTGCCAATGTGCCAGCCGTAGTGGATGAGGATGAGAATCAGGGCGATATCGAAGATGATGCCCGGCGCGATGATGTCGGTGGTGAATTGAATGCCCAAAAATTGCACCGGAAAGATTCCCGATTGCGCGGCCCAAATGAGGGAGATCAAATCCGCGGCGACCAACCCGGCGAAAAATTTCGATAAATCCTGCAAGGTTCGATGATGCATACAAATAAAGATCTACGTGAATAAAATAATGCTTACGGCAATTGTAGCCCGGATTTTGTACCGCCACCCTCAAAAGGCAAAGACCTGTGGATGACTTTGCGAGCACTCCTGGGCGCATATTTTTGGGGTGTCTCGCAGCGCGTCGGCGCGAGGGGCAGGGAATTTTCAGCAGAAAATTACCCGACCCCAAAAAATGTGCGGCGGGAGTGCGCTACTCACTTCATTCTCTATTGTGGCGCATGTTGTCGAGCGCCCAGGTGTATTCGATGATGAGAAAGGCGATCCACGCACCCTCGCCGTTTTGGAGAAGCCAAAGACCCCCAATGATGCAGGCGATGGTGTTGACGATAAGAAAAAGAAAATCGAACTGCTCTTCGTAGCGAGAGACCTCCTCGTTGTTGGTGATGAATCGCAGCCACTTTTTGAATGTGTTGGGCATATTGCGCATACGCGGAGGATACCATAGGCGCCCATCTTCAGGGAGTTTTCATTCCTGTTCGATTATTGTCTTTGCAGGAGCGCGCATGCTGGGTGCGCGTTGCAAAGGAGACAGGTGATGGCGCTGCAACGGACAAACGGGACGGTATTCGTCCGGACGATGGCGATGGAACAGCTGCGGCGCCGAGTGACGCTGCGCGGACAAACGCTGAGCAGGGAACTGCAACAGCGGCGGGCGTCCCCGAATCGCGGGGAAGTTTCCCGGCCGATGCCGGTGTCCGCGATGGGCAAGTAGTACGTCGCACTTTCGAGAACTGTGGGTCGGCTCATGCGGCCGACTCTTTTTTATGCGGGCTGCTGCACCAGATTCTTTGGCGTGCCAGCTGCAAATCCGAGCATGTTTTCTATCGTGGTGTCGATAATCCGGCGCACGGCTTCCTCGGTGTTGAAGGCGATGTGCGGCGTGACAACGACGCGGGGATGCCGAATGAGCACGTGATTTTCGAGCGCCATGCGGAGTGCGTTTTCATTTTTGTGCGGCGCTGCCAAGAGTTCTTCCTCTTCGCCCAGCTCTCCCTCTTCTTCGAGCACATCGAGCGCGGCGCCTGCGAGCACGCCGCTTTTGAGACCGGCAATCACCGCCTGCGTCTCCACAATCGCGCCCCGCGCGGTGTTGACGAGATACGCACCCGGCTTGAATTTCTGAATATTTTCCATATTGATGAGGTGGTGTGTCTGCGGCATGTAGGGGACGTGGATGGTGACAATGTCGGAGGACGCGAGGAGTTGTTCTAGCGACACATACGTAAAGCCCATCTGCTCGGCGCGCGCGGCATCTTGCCGTGTGTCGAAGCCAAGCACCTGCATGCCAAAGCCCTTTGCGATTTTGATGACGGGCATACCGATGTGCCCGCAGCCGACCACGCCGATCGTCTTTCCTGCCAAATCAAAGCCGCGCAGTCCGTGTTGTGAGAACGAGAACGTGCGGCGGAGCTGTTCTTGCGCCTCCGGGATTTTGCGCGAGAGCGAAAGAAGAAGGGCGA
>DATMZK010000049.1:0-2397 GCA_035560295.1 Minisyncoccota bacterium
GGGTAGTTTTTATACAGTGTGTTTTGATCAGGACCCAGTGCAGTTGCAAAAAAGCGCTGAAGAATTAGGTAAAAAACATACTCTGATTGAGACTTGTTTTTCGCTTTCGCAGCCAGCATTTAGTGGGCGTCATATAAATTCAACACTGCTCATTCCCCAATCGTTTAAACCCGAAGACCGCATGGAGCTCTACCCCAAAGAATCGGTCAAGCGTCAGGTAAAGCAGGCGCGCAAAGCTCCGCTTTCATTAGCACTCCACACTGGTCAGATTCCACCGGAGTGGTATTCACTGCATGTAGAAACTCGTGCACGGTTACAAAGCGTGCCGCATCCTCCACGCTATTTTACTGCGCTCGCCGATAGCTTTGGCCAGTCGCTCCACGCCGTGCTTGCGCTCGATGGATCCAAAATCGCGGCCAGTGCTCTTTTCATCGTGCATGATGATTATGCACACCTGATCGATAATATTTCTCTACCATCGTATTGGCCAATGCGCGCTAATAATCTTGTGTATGATGAAATGATACGTATTTCGATAGAGAAGAAAGTTCGTTTTTTGGATTTCGGTCTCACGGGTTCACGGGATGTCACACACCTGGAATTCAAGCGCGGTTTTGGAGGGACACCTTTTTTTATGGCAGAGCGCACATTCGGTGGCCCCTTGCAGCGCGCGGTTGGTTTCGGTCGCCGCATTGCACGTGGTCTCGAACGTCGACTTAAAAAAAGAATTAACTGATATGGACAATCCTTCGCAAATAGACCCTCGCTCTCCGCATCAATCGGACCTCACACGAGCCATCAAATCATTAGGACGCACCTTCGTATACACCGTCGCAAAGTCTGTATGGAGACAGAAAAATGTTGCGGTCGTGTTGACCTACCATTCAATCTCTAACGCACCGCTCTTTGGAACGGTGCGACCGACAGCATTCGCACAGCAAATGCGTTACCTCGCTCAGAAAAAATTTAATGTGGTCTCGCTCGCGCAGCTCGACGAATACCGAGCACAAGGCTCGATCCCGCCCAAAACGGTCGCGATCACGTTCGACGACGGCTATCGCGACAATCTCGAAAATGCAATTCCTCTTCTCAAGCAATATGGATTCCCCGCCACTATTTTCGTTACAACTTCCCTCATTGGCCGCTCATTCGATCGCCACGGAGTTGCGTTCCCGATGCTTTCCGAACAAGAATTAAAAGAATTGCAGCAAGAGGGCCTCATCAACATTGAGCCGCATACCGTGTCGCACAAGCGACTAACAAAAATCGATCTTGCCGAAGCAAAAGAAGAAATGCGCGCGTCGAAAGAAGTAATCGAGCGCTTGCTCGGATTGCCGCGCGAGCGTTTCGCATACCCATACGGCAGCCAAAATCCGGCAATTCGCGATTGCGCCGCGGCGCTCGGTATTACATCGGCGTATGCAACGCGGGAAGGATTCGTATATCCAAACAGCAAACCGCACTTGCTGCATCGCAACGGCATCAACGCGACGATGTCACTTGCGCAATTTGCAGGCGTCGCGCGCGTCGGCCTGATTTCGCGCCGCCGCTTGCTTGGCAAAGTTCCGCAGAATTGAAACTCTCTGCTTTGCTATCCACATGCTCTCGTTGTGCGCCGTTTGATACACCGATACATTGGGCTGATGCATAGAGGGGTCTCTATGAAGGATAAACTCACTCCGCTGAGTGCGTTGTTACTTACAGCAATTGTGACGCCGCTGATTATATTTGCTGTGGTGAGTGGAAACGCAAACGCAGCTCCTGCGCCACAAGACGATACGGCAGGGCAGGGTAAATTGACCACTGTAAAAGACACTGCGACTGCAACGGTGAATTGGAAGGATGCAAAAATCCAAGGCATCACGCTCACGATTCCGAACACCACTTTTGTGTTCAACCACCCGAAAGCAGGCACGCGATATGATTTTATTCTTGATCAAGACGGCACTGGTTCTCGCCATGTGACGTGGCCGTCGAGTGTGAAATGGCCCGGCGGGAACGCACCAACGCTTTCAACTGCGGCCAACACCACCGATGTCGTGCATTTTATCTACGACGGAAAAAGATTCTTAGGCTCTTACAATTTAGGATATGCCGGAGCTACAAGCGGTGGTGGTAATACTGTTGCCACGACAACGGTTGTTATTACCTCATCGCAGACGTGGACGGTCCCGGCGGGATTGATAAGTGCTGATGTCATTGCGATTGGCGGTGGAGGTGGCGGAGGTTCTGGAGACAATGGAAGTACAGCTGGAACTGGAGGCGGTGGAGGCTCCACGGATTTTGGTGGGTTGTTGGGAGCCGGCGGAGGCGGAGGCGGTTCCGCAATCTTTGGTGGTGGCGATAAGAGTGGCGCTGGTGGTGGTGGGGGAGGATTTGCTGAAAAAACGTTCACCT
>DATMZK010000050.1:0-2233 GCA_035560295.1 Minisyncoccota bacterium
AAAAGTTCGTGCACCTTTCTCAGTTGCCGAAACAACGAGCACTGTCGCAGTGGCGTACCGCGGCGCGGATCCGCGTAGCGGTCGTTGGCCAAAAACAAGATGCGCTTCATACCGCAAGAAACTGCAATACCCGCCGTGTGCGCTCTTGCCAGCTGTATGCGGCGACATCGCCATGGGCGCGCCCCGAAAGCCGCGCCGCAAGTTCTGGTTGTGCAAACAAAAGTTGCATGGCGAGTGCAAGCGCTCGTGTGTCGCCGGGCGGCACGAGAAGCGCGTTTTGTTCGTTCAGCACTTCGCGGATAGTGGGCAAGTCACTCGCGATGATCGGCCGATCCGCTGCCATGTACTCAAACATTTTCACTGGCGACATGTGCATTCGATAATGCGGCGTATCGGGAAACGGCATGAGGAGCACATCGGCAGCTTTTTGGTAGAG
Source organism: Minisyncoccota bacterium (assembly GCA_035560295.1). Classification (GTDB taxonomy): domain Bacteria; phylum Patescibacteriota; class Minisyncoccia; order Phycocordibacterales; family UBA2100; genus UBA10103. Next base: position 437 of record DATMZK010000050.1, read on the forward strand.
CGCGAGTCTTTTTTGCGGCGCGTTGCCGCGGAGGAGGACTCGTTCTTGCACTCCCGCCTCGCGCGCTTTCATTTCGTAACGTTTGATATCTTCGTCGCTTCCGCCGACCGCGACAAACAAAATTTCCGGAGCACTTTTCAGCGCTTCGATGATATCGCCAATCCCCTTGTCTTCGCCCATTGTTGTGAAATTTCCCGTATAGAGCGCGATCTTTGCATCAAGCGGCAGCTGCAATTCTTGGCGTGCTGTTTCTTTCGACGTTTCGATATCAAAAACAGAAAGATTGACCCCGCTAGGCGCGACGAGAATCTCTTTTTCGATAAATCCCGCGCTGACGAATATATCTCTCAGTGCCTTGGAGATCACGATGATCTTCTCCGCACGTTTGGCAGCTGCAAAAAACGCTTTGCGACGGCGCGAAATCCGATGACATTCAAACGCAACTCGAAACCCGAGCATCGAAAATCGCAGAGGAAACGGTTCACGCGTGTAAATGAGATTTGCGCGCGATTGAAATAAGAGCCACAGTGCCGCACTTACATAAAAAGTGGAAACCTGGAGCGCGAACGCGAGTTTGTCTGGCACAAAATCGTACAAATCGAGCGTCGGCAAAAAAATGAGACGGAAGTTTTTCTCAACACCGTAGTGCGCAAATGCATCCGGCGAAGAACTCCGGCGCCGTGGCACAACCAGCGACGCCGCTGAACCAGCTCGCGCAAACGCCTCGCAAGAACGCATGATCGCAATCCCATGCGCTTTTTCGGTCGGAATGCGTGCGTTGGCGAGGTAGATGATTTTCATACACTAGATTTACGGACGACATACATTTGTTCACCTGGTTTTGTGGGAAAATCTTCGACGAGTTCAAATCCCTCTTGCTGCAGTGTCCGCAATTGTGTTTCTCGCGGAGCTGCATACGTAACCAAAAAACCATATCCGGTGAAAAAAGAAAAATAAGGCGAGTGGATGCCGTGCGAAAGCGCATACAACCAGCCGAGTACCCGCCGGGGATTATTGGGCATGGGCCGTTTGCTCCAGTTGGAAGTAAATGCGAATACGCTGCCCGGTTTCAACACCCGCCGGATTTCTCGCAAGCCTTTTAGTCGCTCGGCAAACGGATACAGATAATCGATACCATCGAATGAAAAGAAAACGGCATCGAAGGATTCGTCAGGGAATTCAAGCTTTCGCGCATCCATCACTCGCAGATCGAGCAGAGGATGCAGTTCCTTGGCGCGACGGATCATCGCTTCTGAATAATCGACGCCGATTACCTCGCAGGTGCGGGCAAGGTACACGGTGGTACGACCAGTGCCGCAACCAAGGTCGAGCACCCTCCCCTTGATGTAAGTTGTAAAAACGCGCTCCTCACCAATTCGCAACGCCTCTGTATCGTGCCGCTCTACACCGCCTGCGGTTTCAAATGATTTTTTTGAAGCATCCATGCATGAAGATAGTACCTGGTCATGGAGTAACACGCCAATCCTACTTAAATTTAATAAGTTGGAAGGCTACGGGGTATACGTATACGTGATGATGATTACGCCATCACCGCCATTTCCCGCATTTCCGCTTGTGGCTCCATTTCCACCCATTCCGTACGTCCCAGAATACAAACCCCCTCCTGAGCCTCCTGTACCCGCCGTGCCGCTTGTGACAACCGCATTGCCGCCGTTACCACCACCAGAGCCTGCGCCACCCAAGCCACCTGAGGATCCGCTTCCATTTCCACCTGCCGTCGCTCCGCCTCCGCCGCCCGCTGCTGTATTTCCGCCACCATTTGATGCGCCTCCGCCT
>DATMZK010000051.1:0-7464 GCA_035560295.1 Minisyncoccota bacterium
AGTGCGCTTGCCGATGTCACTGATGCAAACCTGACCTTGCAAGATGGCTCTACCGTGCGCGCATTCATCCGCAAGCGCGACACGGCAAGCGGCATTGCCTACCTCATCGCCGCAACATCGACCACAGAGATTGCGCCCACGTGGCAGCCCATTGCGATTTCAACCGCGCATCCGGTGCTTGGCGAGTCGATCATCGCGCTTTCGGGTAAATCAGTTGCGCGCATCGCGCCGGGTGTGATCACCGCACTCGTAAGCTCGGGTGTGGCCAGTACGTCTCCGCAGGTGATAGAAACGAACATTTCGGGCGATTCTATCCTCGCGGGTTCGCCGACCATCGACCTTCAGGGCGCCCTCGTCGGTCTCAACACCGGCGTTGCCGATGCCTACACTGCGGCCGCATTCATGAGCGCGCTTGCAATATCCGGACAAAACTTGAAATAAAGAGGGTAGGTATGTAATAATAGAGGGCAGGTATGACACCCTTCAACAACTACACTACGAAGGCAAAAGAAGCCATTCACCGGGCGCATCAGCTTGCGGTGGAACGCGGCCACAACCAGGTTTCCACCCTGCATCTTTTGGCTGCGCTCCTCGGACAAGACGACACCATGGTGGTGCCCATGCTCGAACAAATCGAGATCGACGTACAGCACCTGACCGATTCGGTGCTCGAATCGATCGAAGGCGCATCGGGCTCGACCGCCGTATCACCGTCGTTTCAGCTGTATCTCACACCCGAGCTCGTTCGGGTGTTTGAAGCGGCGCCTCGTATTGCCGCCTCGTTCAATGATCAGTTCGTTTCTCCAGAACACTTGATGCTCGGCGTTGCCGAACACCCGGGACCAGCGACCGATCTTCTTGCGCGCTTTAAGGTGGATCGCACCGCGCTCGCGCGCATTCTCACTGACATAAAAGAAGGCAAAATTCGCGGCGAAGAGGGAAGCTCGGGCAAACCCCGCGCGCTTTCTCGCTTTGCCCGCTCACTCACCGAACGCGCACGCGAAAATAAGCTCGATCCGGTGATCGGTCGCGATACCGAAATCACGCGTGTCATCCAAATTCTTTCGCGCCGCACCAAAAACAACCCGGTTTTGATCGGGGAAGCGGGCGTGGGTAAAACAGCGGTTGCCGAAGGTCTCGCGCAGCGCGTTGCCGCCGGCGACGTCCCCGAAAGTTTGCGCGACAAGGAGGTTATTCAGCTCGATTTGGGACTTTTGATCGCTGGCACCAAATATCGCGGAGAATTCGAAGAACGCCTCAAGGCGGTTATGCGCGAAGTGGAGAAAAGCGATGGCAAAATCATCCTCTTTATCGATGAGCTGCACACACTCGTCGGCGCTGGAGCCGCTGAAGGCTCTATGGACGCGAGCAACATGTTGAAGCCGGCGCTTGCTCGCGGTGAGATTCGCGTGATCGGAGCAACGACGCTCAAGGAATATCAAAAACACATCGAGCACGACCCGGCGCTTACACGCCGTTTTCAGCCCGTGTATGTCAACGAACCGTCGGTGGAAGACGCGGTTGCCATTTTGCGCGGTCTCAAGGAGCGCTACGAGCTCTACCACGGCGTCCACATTACCGACGACGCCATCATCTCGGCAGTCTCACTTTCAACCCGCTACATCACCGAGCGATTTCTACCAGACAAGGCCATCGATTTGATCGACGAAGCCGCTTCGGCGCTTCGTTTGTCCCTCGAAAACATGCCGCCGGCACTCGAAGAGGCGCATCGCAAAATTCGCCGTCTCGAGGTAGAGAAAGAAGCACTCAAAAAAGAAGCCGAAGCGGGTGAAGAAAAGGCACAGACACGCGTAAAATCCATCGAGAAGGAAGTCGCTGATTTGAAAGACGGCACGCGCGAGCTCGAAATGAAGTGGAAGAATGAAAAAGAGACACTCGCCGAAATCAAGCGCGCCAAAAATGAGCTCGAGCAGGCCAAGATCGATTCCGATTCTGCCGAAGCAAAAAGCGATCTCACCAAAACCGCCGAAATCCGCTACGGCACCATTCCGTCGCTCGAGCGCGACATCGATACCGCAACGAAGCGCCTCAAGAAATTGCAGCAAACGCGCCGCGTGCTGAAAGAAGAAATCACCGAAGAAGACATCGCGGGCGTTGTCTCGCGTTGGACCGGTGTGCCGGTTTCGCGCATGCTCGAAGAGGAAGCCGAGAAGCTCTCGCGCATGGAAGAAAATCTGCGCGCCAAAATCGTCGGTCAAGACGAAGCCGTGCAAAAAGTTGCCGATGCGATCAAGCGCAGCCGCGCTGGCATTGCCGACCCCAACCGCCCGGTCGGCAGTTTCCTCTTCCTTGGTCCTACTGGTGTCGGCAAAACCGAACTCACGCGCGCACTCGCCGAATTCCTGTTCAACAGCGACAAATCACTGATTCGCGTCGACATGTCGGAATACATGGAGAAACACTCGGTTTCAAAAATGATCGGCTCGCCGCCCGGCTATGTGGGGCACGACGAAGGCGGTGGCCTCACCGAGCTCGTGCGTCACCGTCCGTATAGCGTCATTTTGTTCGACGAGATCGAGAAGGCGCACCCCGAGGTATTCAACATCCTCTTGCAGGTGTTGGACAACGGCCGTCTCACCGATGCCAAGGGCCGCACCGTCAACTTTAAAAACTGCGTCATTATCATGACGAGTAACATTGGTGCCGAGCACATCGATCGCATGTCGAGCTTGGGCTTCGGCAGTGGCGCGTCGGTCACCGAGAGCGACAAGTACGACCAGGCCAAAGGCAAAGTCATGGACGCACTGAAGGAATACTTCCGCCCTGAATTCCTCAACCGTTTGGATGACATCGTGCTCTTCAACATCCTCTCGCAGGAAGCGGTGCGCGAAATCGTGCAGATGCAGGTGGAGATCGTTGCGAAACGCCTGATGGAAAAACAAATCACGCTCACCTTTACCGAAAAAGCAATCGAGCATCTCGCAAAAGAAGGCTACAACCCGCAGTACGGTGCGCGTCCGCTGAAGCGCTTGATCCAAACCAAAATTCTCACGCCGGTTGCAAACATGATGGTTGCACGCGGGGTCTTGGAAGGCGGTTCCGTCGCTGTCGACTTCATCGCCGAGGGCGGCGCAGATGGAAAGGGTGAATTCAAATTCGATGTGCGCAAAGGTCCGGAGCGCCAGCGTGGTGCGCGCGCTCGTGCAGCGGTGAGAGCATAAAAAAGATCGCCTCACCGTACTCGATGAGGCGATTTCACTGGCCATTAGCTCGTCTGCACGGGGCTATTCTTTGTTGATTTGCTCGAGAACTTTCTGTTCGCACGGGACCCAGGTGATGGTCAAGCTCGAATCGTTGAAGTTCCACGCGGACTTGCTAGCGAGAACTGCGTAGCAGAGGCCCGTCTTCGAATCCTGAGCGTAGGTCATCTTGTTGACGACTTCGCGCGCAGTCGATTTGCTCGGCTTACTGACACTCGGACCACACCCTGTAAGCAAGAGCAGTGCAAAGAACGGAATCAAAAACTTCATAGCGTGCCCCTCTTTCTGAGACGTTGCGTGGCGAAGATCTCTACCAGTCGATGCCCTCTGGCGGTCCGTCTTCGTTGATGAACGGAATGATGAACCGTGCCGCTTCGCTCAGTAATACTGGCGGCGCCGTTTCGCTGACGAGTCGCGGATCCACCTCGCCGACGAAATAGACAGCGGCATTCGGGAAAGGCCACTTTGCGAGCTCGACTTCGCGCGTCTCGATGTATCTGAAATCGGGCTCTGGATCATCGGGGTGTCCGATTGAAAGCTTCCAGCCTTGGACGTCGCCATCGTTGATTTGAAAAAACATGACGATGCGCACCTCATGGGCCGCACTGCCGACGAGGGACAATCCGCCAATCGCGATGTACTTGCCCGAGGCGATAAGTTTGAAAATCATATCATCCGTCGTGGACGCCGTGATCTCCTCGAATGGCTTTAGCGTGTCCGGTCGCGGTGGAATTATCCCGTCCGCCACAATGAGCGATCCTAGATCAAGCATCGCCTGCTCCTCCGTTTTGTTGGAACGACTCCAGGGACTCTAGCTCATGCGCTCAGTTGAGTCAAAAAGTCGTGCGTCCTTTTCCCGTCTCATGAATTTTGCGCTAGAATGCCGTGGTTGCCCTCGCAGGCTTAGGCCCGGGAGGACATGCCGGAATGGCGGAATTGGTATACGCACACGACTCAAAATCGTGCGCCGCAAGGCTTGTGGGTTCGAGTCCCACTTCCGGCAGTGAGAAAAAACACGCGTGATATACTTTTTGGCATGAACCCATACGTTGCCGATTCGATATTTTGGGTAGAAGTAGAGCGCATCAAGCCCAACCCCTTTCAACCGCGCAAAGTGTTCGACGAAGCCGCGCTGCAATCGCTTTCGGAAAGCATTCGACAGTATGGTGTGTTGCAGCCGCTGGTGGTGACGCGCAAAGAGATCGAGCGGCCAGGCGAGGGGATTTCGGTGGAGTATGAACTGATTGCAGGGGAGCGCCGTCTCCGCGCCGCCAAACTCGCCGGCGTCATCCAAGTGCCTGTGGTGATCCGCGCAGGCGAAGACGACGACCGCATGAAGCTTGAGCTCGCCATCATCGAAAACCTGCAACGCGAAGATTTGAATGCCGTCGATCGCGCGCTCGCGTTCCAACGCCTCTATAGCGAATTTGGATTGAAGCATGCAGAAATCGGCAAGCGTGTGGGCAAGAGTCGCGAATATGTCTCCAATACGCTCCGCATTCTCATGCTTCCCGAACCGATGCAAACCGCGCTGCGCGAACGGCGAATTTCTGAAGGTCACACGAGACCGCTGCTTATGCTCATCGATAAGCCGCAAGAGCAAAACACGTTGTTTCAAGAGATTCTCACTCGGCATCTAAACGTGCGTGATTCAGAACAAGTGGCGCGCCGCATTGCCACAGAAAAAGCGCGTAAAACCGATCTCACACCCGAACTATTGCTCCTCGAGCGCGAGCTCACCGAAAAATTCGGCACGCGCGTTCGTATCGAAAAGAAAGAGCAGGGAGGCAAAGTACTCATCGAATTCTTTTCAGTTGACGATCTTGCCCACATTCGCGCAATGATCGGCATGGGCGAAGAGCACAAGCGCACTCCAGCACCGCACGCGCCCGCGGCAGAAGAAGCCGCGATGCCCACGGCCGATGTAGAGGCGACATCCGACGACGACCTCTACTCCATCTCCAACTTTAGTGTTTGATATCTTTGCGTTCCTGCGCTGCAAGCGCGGCGCGAATGTGTTTTTTTGCCATGTTGGTTTTGGCGATATCGTGCCATTTGCGTGAGGGTCTGCCCGGCGGACGCGTGACGATTTCCACCATGTCGCCATTGCGCAGTTCGGTATCGAGCGACACCATCTTGCCATTGACCCGCGCGCCCGACATGGTATTGCCCAAATCTGAGTGCACGGCGTAGGCGAAGTCGATCGTTGTCGCTGCGACCGGTAGGTCGATCACATCGCCGCGCGGCGTGAACACGAAAATGCGGTGACTGAAAAAGTCGTTTTTGAGCGTGTCCAAATATTCTTCGCTCTGTCCGCCGTCGGGATGCGCGTGCGAGAGCTCCTTCACCCACTGCGGAACCACTTCGCGCGAATCGGCATCGGTTGTGTCGGGGATCGCCGCAACCTCTTTGCCACGAGAGGGGAAAAACTGTCGCACCCACCCGAGCCCGTAGCGGGAGCGTTTGCCGTCGATCTGTTCTTCTTTGTATGAAAGGTGAGAGGCGATACCAAATTGCGCCTCTTGGTGCTGCGATTCGGTGCGCAACTGAATTTCGATCGCGCCGCCATCGCCGGTGTATACGGTGGTATGAATCGATTGATAGCCGTTGGGTTTGGGGAAGGCCATGTAGTCTTTGATTTTGCCCGGTACTGGTCGCCATTGCCCGTGGATGACGCCGAGGGCGCTGTAGCAGTCGGCAACGGTGGGGAAGATCACCCGCAAAGCGATGACGTCGTAAATTTTGGTGCCGTCCCAGCCTCTGCGTTCGAGTTTGCGAAAGAGGCTGTAGGTGCCTTTCATGCGCGCTTCCATGCGAAAGTCGCGCAGATCGGCTTCGGCAAATGCGCGCTTTAAATCTCGCTCCGTTTTTTCGAGACGATTTTCATTTTCATTTTTGCGCTCCTTCAAAAATTCGCGCGTTTTTTCGTATTCGGCTGGGTAGCCGTAGGGGAATGCCGCATCCTCGAGCGCCTGTTTGAGCACGCTCATACCGAGGCGGTCGGCAATGGGTGCATAAATCTCGAGCGTCTCAAGCGCGATGCGTTTGCGTTTTTCTGGCACCGGCACGTGCTCAAGTGTGCGGGCATTGTGTAAACGGTCCATCAATTTGATGATAAGGACGCGAATGTCTTTTGCGGTCGCGGCAAAGAGGTTGCGCAAACTCTCCGTATGGCGCTCCAGGCCGCGATAGCGAAGCGCGCCGAGTTTGGTGACGCCCTCTACAAGCGCACGCACCTCAGGCCCAAATTTTTCTTCGATTAATCGCGGTGCGACGCCCGCATCCTCTACTGTGTCGTGCAGGAGCCCGGCGGCGACGGTTTGCGCATCGAGCCCGGCTTTCGCGAGATAATAACCCACTTCCATGGTGTGCACGGTGTAGGGATCGCCCGAATACCGGCGCTGATCTTTGTGCGCCTCCGCTGCAAATTCGTAGGCGTTTTTGACCAGCTCGACATCGGCGGGCTCTTTGCTCGCCAAAGCTTCTTCTATGTCCTTGAGAGGCCGCGGCTCGATCATATTTTGATAATACGCTCTTGTTTCTTTTCGCGCAATTTCATTTGCGGCGCGACTGCATATAAAAAAAGAGACCCACCTTGTCCGCGTATGGACGTGGTGGGTCTCAGCTTTAATCTAAAGATCTATTTTTTTTGTCGATGCTTACTTCGTCGTGCTGTGCATCTCGTACATGGCGCCGAGATAGCCGCGAAGAAAACGCGGCGTGCTGCTGCGCGGGAGCCGTTTGAGCAGGGAATACAGCGGATCGCTCTGCCGTAGGTACGCCATGATCGTCTGGCACCTCTCCAGCAGAGGGATATTTCCCCGCAGCAAGTCCCGCTCTTCTTCAAGGAGGTCAATCCGCTCCCTGTACGCGAAGATCAGCGATTCCTGGCGCCGATTATCGCGGGTCAGCGACTCGACACGCGCTGCAAGCGTCGGCTCGAGCCCCTTCTGGACGGCGGCGTGCAGCACCTCAGCCGCAGTCGCCGTACCATACAGGTAGCGGCAGAGCAGATCGCCGTCGGGCACCAAGAAGGAACCTTCTGGCATGCGATCCAAGTTGTGTCGCCGGTAGCAGAAAGTGCGGCCCTTGATTTTGGCCGCGATCTGGGAGGAGGAGAGCGCCCCGACGCGCCTCGCAGGATCCCATGTCTTTTCGAGATCAATCCATGGCCTCCCGTCCTTCTCCGAAATTTCCAGGATGACGGCCAAAGAATCAGCGATGGGGGTTTTTTTCTGATCAA
>DATMZK010000052.1:0-10322 GCA_035560295.1 Minisyncoccota bacterium
CCCCTCTTGAATAAATACTATCCGGGCGATCTCTCCCGAATTAAATCGCTCGATTTGCTCAAAGAAATTCACGGTGCGCTTGGGCGACGAATCAAACTCGATGCCGTGGCCGAAGGGACGCTCGGTGAAAAGAAAAGTGGCATGGGAAGCGAATCGGTGCGTTGGTGGAAAAATGGCGAAGTTGAAAAAGTGCGCAAATATTGTCTCAAAGACGTCGAGCTCACAAAAAAAATCTTCGATTACGCGCTCGCAAAAGGCGGCATCAAATACAAAGAGCTCGGCAAAACGCGTGAACTCAAACTCGACACGTCAAACTGGCTCTCGGAAAGCGGAAAATCGATGACGTTCTCGATGGGGTTTTAGGGTGAGCAAAATTGACATCGGAGACGTTTTGTTATATTTTAAGTTTACGTTCATTGAGATAGGAAGAGAGAAAGGAGAGGCCCATGAAGTGGCCAACAAGTGTCACGCTGATGCGACATGCGCTCTCGGCGTACAACATCCTGAAAGCCCAGAAGGCCGAGGATCCTTTGTACCAGGCGTTCGTGGCTGCGTACAAGCAGGATTATCGTTCGCCGGAAGCGCTTGATTTAGCCGCGCAGATAAAAGAGAAGTACTCGCTCGGCGTCAGCGATTTCGACACGCCGATCACGGAGCTCGGCAAAGAGCGCACGCGGGAGACGGGTCGGCATTTGCTCGAACACATCGAACTGCCGGACATCATCCTGCATTCGCCGTACCGGCGAACGTGCGACACGCTCGAGGAGCTCTGCGTCGGTTGCCCTGAGTTGCGCAGCGTGCGGGCTATTGAGGAAGATCGAATCCGAGAACAGGATCACGGGCTCTCCGTGCTCTACAACGATTGGCGCGTCTTTCACTGCTTCCACCCGGAACAGAAAGCCTATTATTATCTTCTCGGCCCATACTGGTATCAGTTCCCGCAGGGGGAAAATATTCCCAATGTGCGTGATCGAGCACGTTCAATGACCGCCACGATTATTCGAGAATATCAGGGTCAGCGGGTCTTGATGGTGACGCATCACCTGACCATTCTCTCGTGGCGCGCCAATTTCGAGCGATTGAGCGACAAGCAGTTCGTCACGCTCGACAAAACGGAGAAGCCCGAGAACTGCTCACTGACGCAGTACGTGGGCAACCCAAACGCCGGCAACAACGGCAAGCTCGAGCTCAACTTCTACAACAAGATTCTGTATTGATTGGCTCTGTAGAGCCATGTATCGCCCACCACTTTGGTGGGCACTTTTTTACTATTTGCCTTTTCTTCCGAGAGGTTGCGTTATATAAAAACAGGCGTACTGTATCGGCAGTTTGGAGGAGAAAACTGATGGCCGAAGAAAAGAGCACTGACGACCTTGCTGGCATGCTCGCGGCAATAGGCAGAGCGAAAACTGTCTCGGAACTGTTAGGGATCGCGGGGGCTTTTGCGCACCCCTTTTATATATTCCCCGCGGGTTTCGATATCGGAGCTGTCAAGCAGGCGTTCAAGGATCGCACCAAAGCGATCGTTAAGAAGCAGCGGGCGGAGCTCACCAAGCGACTTGCCGGCCTGAAGACCAAATAGCAGGTGTAGAAAAAGAGCGCTGGCTTGCCAGCGCTCCTTCTTGTTATCTACTCCGACACAATGCTACAGCAGGGCCGCGAGCTCGCGCGCCTCGGCGATCTTTGCGTCGATATCTTTGCGCGGGAACATGCGACGGCCCCATTCCGTGTAAAACGTAAGATTGGCCAAGAACTTGGGTTGTATGTCGAGCACCTCCCGCACCGATTTCCCCCACTCCACCCCGAGGCCGATGACCACCTGTTGGATCCACGCGACACTGAATGCCTGCCCCATGTCGGCGTCGCGAATGATCTTGCCGCATAGGTCGAGCTCCTCGACAGGAATGTTGTACGGAAAGTGCGTCGCGCGAATCAGCGCTTCGATCTCCGACAAATATTCCGCATCCTCCGGTGCGTGATGGGTGCGCAACCCTGCGATCGCCCGATCGATGTTGTGCTGATCAGGGCCGGTTTTGCCCGAATGATCGTAGTCGTGGAACAGCGCAGCGACCAACAGATTGCGCATTTGCCGTGGCGTCAGAACATCGCGGTAATAGAGGCAGGCTTCGTGACACAACCAGGTCACATGGAACATGTGGCGAAAGTTGTGGTACGGGTGCGAAAGATTCCCGGCATTATGCACGATCACGCGAAAATAGTGCACCAAGGTGCTCTGATAGAGCCCATGATCATTGCGAAGAATCACGGGGATTGAACCTCGTACCGTTGCGTCCATCTGAGATCTCCTTCACTACTTCTCCAACACCATACTCTCTCTAAAAGGCGTATTGTCAATGCGTATGCTTTTATTGCGCAGCAGTGCTCGTTGCGTCGGTTCCTTGCAGTTTGTAATACACTTTGTCGCCAAAACGCAGATCGACATATTCGAGTTGTGCGGCTTGTCCCTGGAGCGCGCTCGAAGAAAGCGTGAGATTCAGATTTGAGACGAGCGTGGCTGGATCTTCGCCAAATGACGCTTTGATATAAAAGCCTGATGCAAGCGGCACCGTGAAATCTTGATCGTTGCCGATAGTGGCTCCAAGCGGCGCGTAGTGCGCTTGGCTGAGGGCCTGCAGAAGTGCGAGCAGGCCCGGGAAATGACTCGGGGCATACGATTGTCCGATTGGATTTCCCGAAATGGGGCCGCGGAACAGATAGCCGCCGGGCGGCGCAAGGCTTTCGTCGGCAAAGAGATAGCCGGTGTCGTCGAGCACGTAGCAGCCCGAAGAGCCGTTGGAATAATCGGGGCACCAGAGCGCAAACGGTTGGCGCTCAACCACGCTCACGCTGATGCCTTGCGAAAGCAGGCCGTGTGCAATGCTCGCGGATTTCAAATACGGATAATTGCGCACGAGTGATTTCTCAACCGCTGCTTTCGGGTAGAAAAAAACACTTGCTCGCGAAAGAAAATGGCTTTTGTCGGCGTAGAGTTGGAAGAGCACATACTGCCGTATCGTATTTGGATTCATTTCTTGCGCTCCCGAAACCTGTACGTTTACGATTTCCAAACGTTGCACATACGAAAGTGCGTGCACGCCGTATATCAAGAGTACGAGTGCGATAGCAGAGCCTACAAATGCGATAACGCGCATGCGACGTCGGCGTGTGCGCAGCGGCAGGCGTGGCTTTTTTTCGGGCAGTGGAAGCCTCGCGTTGCCCCCTTCGCGCGCCACCCGCATGGGTTTGCGCAGGTCAACGATTCGAGATGATTTCGCGGCCGACATACGAGCGAAGCACCTCTGGGATTTCAATCGCGCCACCCTCGCGTTGATTATTTTCGACGATCTGACAAAGAATGCGCGGCATAGCAAGCGCAGTGTTGTTGAGCGAGTGCGCGTAACGGAGCATTCCCTTTTCGTCGCGATAGCGGATGTTCAGCCTGCGCGTTTGGAAATCATGGAAATATGAAGACGAATGCGTTTCGCGGTAGGTTTGTTCGCTCGGCATCCACGCTTCGATATCGTACTTTTTCACCTGTCCGAGTCCCAAATCGCCGCCGCAGTTTACCACCACTCGATACGGCAACTGCAATTCCTGCAGCAACGCCTCGGAATTTGCGGTGATCTCTTCGTGAATTTTTACCGATTCCTCGTGGCTGGCCTCGCAGAGCACGACCTGTTCGTATTTTACGAATTCGTGGATGCGAAAGAGGCCTTTCGTGTCTTTGCCGTGGCTTCCCGCTTCGCGCCGGAAGCATGGGCTGAACGAGAAAAATTTCAGCGGCAGTTGCTTGGCGTCGAGGATTTCTTCTTGAAAATATCCCATCGTGGCAACCTCCGCAGTGCCGGCCAAATATTCGCCGTCTTGTGTTTTATACAAATCTTCTTCCGACTGCGGCAAGTAGCCGGTGCCGATAAACGGCTCACGGCGCACGAGGCTTGGCACCACCATTGGCGTAAAGCCATCCCTATTCATAAAACGATCCTGCACGAACCGCTCTAGCGCCCACAAGAGGCGCGCGCCGTCGTTTTTCAAAAAGTATCCACGGAAGCCCGCGACTTTTGCGCCACGCTCAAAGTCGGCCATGTCGTGCATGAGCATCAGCTCGGTGTGCGATTTCGGCGCAAAATCAAACTTTGGTTTTTCGCCCCAGCTGCGGACCTCTTTGTTGTCCGCATCGCTTTCCCCTTCTGGGACCGACATGTCGGGCACGTTGGGCACGGTGAGCATGATGGCGCGCCATTCCTTGAGCACCGTTTGCAGTGATTCCTCTTCGAATTTGAGCGTTTCTTTCACCTGCGTCATCTTTGCGATCAGGGTTTGCTTTTCGTCGTCGCTTTTCGCGGCAGCTATGAGTATCGATGCGTTGTTTTGCTCGGCACGTTTTTCGTCGATGGCGAGTTGGAGATGCTTTCGCTGATCGTCGAGCTCAACGAGTCGGTCGAGATTGACCTCGATGTGCTTTTTCTTGGCGCCGAGAGCGACAATATCCTTATTTTCCCGGATAAACTTGATATCCAACATGCTACGATAATACCATTATGAAAGCGGCTTCGAAAGACGATTTGGTGCTGCTTTCGCCTTCTGATTTTCCAACACTCTTGCGGGAAATACCCGACGCTCCCAAACAATTGCATGTGCGAGGCACGCTGCCCTCGCTGGATAAAAAATGGATTGCGGTGGTGGGCGCACGTGCATGCACGCCATACGGCAAACAGGCGGTCGATCATTTGATCGGCGGTCTTGCGGGGTATCCGGTGGTTATCGTGTCGGGACTCGCCTACGGAATCGATGCAGAAGCTCACAAGGCTGCACTCAAATACGGCTTGCAGACGGTCGCAGTGCCCGGTTCGGGCCTCAATTGGGACGTGCTCTATCCAAAAGCAAATCACGGGCTCGCGCGAGAAATTCTGAGCGCGGGCGGCGCGCTGCTGTCAGAAGAAAAACCAGACACCCGCGCAGCCGATTGGACGTTTCCCCGCCGGAATCGGATTATGGTCGGGCTCTCACATGCGACGCTCGTGATCGAAGCAAAAGAAAAAAGCGGCTCGCTGATCACCGCAAAATTGGCGACCGAATACAATCGCGATCTGCTGGTAGTGCCCGGCTCTATCTTTAGCGATTCGAGCAGAGGCACGCATCAATTCCTGCGACTCGGCGCGCAGGCTGCGACCTCCGCCGCCGACATTCTACAAACGCTCGGTCTTGCAGAATCCAAGCCCGCAGCGCTCGAACTGCGCACCGATCTTTCCGACACCGAAGTACGCGTGCTGAATCTCATCGTTTCCCCGCTCTCGCGCGACGAACTCATCCGCGCACTCGAACTACCAATCATCGAAGCCAACGTGCTGCTTTCGGCGATGGAGTTGAAGGGATTGATTGTCGAATCCCTCGGTGTTGTTCGTTCGATTTAAGCTAGAAGCTGTGGATAAAATGCTTTCAACACGAAATGGAATGCGTGGCCGAGGATCTGAGGGCGCTCTCGCAACGCAGTACGAATCTCGTCTTCAGTAAAATACTTGTAGCTTTCAGATTCTTCGTTCAAGTGTGGTTGCACGTCGGAAGAAATTTCATAGAGTGCGAAGAAATGATTCTCATGCCGCCCGATGATGTGGCGATCAAAGATAATTCTGCCCACGAATGAAAACTCAAAATCTCCCTGCAAACCAACTTCCTCGTCGGCTTCGCGTCGCAAAGCATCGTCCTCGCTCTCTCCAGCCTGCACGTGTCCGCCTACAGGCGAAACATACTGTCCTGCGTCCTGTCGATCCGATGCCTGTTTTACGAGTAACCAACGACCTTGGGAATCTCTGATTTCTGCAACGACGCAGCGGTGGAGTAAACCTTTTTCATGTGCTTCTTTTTTAAACGCACTTCCAATTACTGTATTATCTGCATCAACAATATCTACGAGTTCGTCGCTCATGATGGACTAATGCATCGCCTCGATGCCGCTCGTGATTTCGGACACTTCGCGTGTGATCGCCGCTTGGCGCACGCGGTTGAAGATGCGTGTGTAGCTTTTGGTCATGTCTTTTGCTTTGTCGGTCGCGCTCTTCATCGCAACCATGCGCGCGCTGTGCTCCGAGGCTTTGTTTTCCAAAAGTCCGTGGAAAACCGCAATATTGAGCAAAATTTGGGGCAACTGCGATACCACTTGTTCGGCGTCGGGTTCAAAGGTGTATGCGGCAGGCGCAGGTGCGAGAGTTTCGGAAGGTTGCGGCGCATATTTGCCGCGAGCGGGGCGGATATTTGCAACCATCTGCTTGATCGTTTCGGATCGGATCGGAATGATTTGGCGAACGCTCGGGTGTTGTTCGAAGGTAGAAATAAAATTTTGGTAGATGAGATAGCACTCTTTGATTTCGTTCTGCTCTTTCAATCCCACCAATGCATTGGAGATATCGGAGGCATCCTGCTGCGAAACGTCGTCGGAAATATTGATGTATGAGCCGACGACATTGTACCCGCGCGAGCGGAAATATTCGGTTGCACGGCGCCCGACCGCGACGATGAGCACGTTTTCTTTGCTGAGTCCGCGGCGCGAAATTTCTTGTTCGGTAAGACGCAGCACGCCACTGTTGAGGGCGCCTGCGAGCCCCTTATCGCTCGTGATGACCACAAAACAAACCTTCGTGCCACTCCCTTCGCTAAAGAGATAGTGTTTTTGGAGATCGGCCACCGAAGAGAGGCGCTCCAGTATCGAAAGCGCAGCCGCGGCATAGGCGCGAGTGCTGAGCGCGCGCTCCTGCGATTTGCGCATTTTCACCGCCGAGACGGCTTCCATCGCATGAGTCACCGTTCCCGTCTTTTTGTACGAGAGGATCTTTAGCTTGATATTTTTCAAGCTGGCCATACGTTATTTCGCTTCGGAAAACAATTCCTTGTGTCCGAGTTTGAATTCTTCCATCGCCTGCAAGAGCGACTTTTTCGCTTCGTCGGAAACCACGCCCTTGTCTTTGATGCCTTTCAGTACCGCATCGTATTCGGTATCGAGAAATTCGACGAACGAGCGGGCAGCTTCCTGCACGCGCACAATTGGCGTTTGTGCAAAGAGCTGATTCATCGCCGCAAAGAGAATTGCCACTTGTCGTTCCATCGGAATCGGTGCGCCGTTTTTCTGCTTGAGTAATTCCACCATGCGCTGTCCTGTTGCGATTTGATCGGCAGTTGCTTTGTCGAGATCCTGGGCGAATTGCATAAATGCTTCCAAATCGCGGAATTGCGCGAGCTGCAGCTTGAGTGTGCCCGCGACTGATTTCATTGCTTTTGTTTGAGCGCTCGAGCCGACACGCGACACGGAGATGCCCACGTCGATAGCCGGTCGCAAGCCTTTGTTGAAAAGCGAGGTGTCGAGGAAGATCTGGCCGTCGGTGATGGAGATCACGTTGGTCGGAATGTAACCGGAAACATCGCCATCTTGCGTCTCGATGATCGGGAGCGCGGTGATCGAGCCGCCGCCCTTTTCGTCGGAGAGTCGCGCTGCGCGTTCGAGAAGGCGTGAGTGCAAGTAAAAGACGTCGCCTGGGTACGCTTCGCGACCCGGCGGACGACGCAGCAAGAGCGAAAGTTCGCGGTAGGCAACGGCTTGCTTGGAGAGGTCGTCGTAGATGATCAGTACGTCCTTGCCTTGATCCATAAAATATTCGCCGATGGCAACGCCCGAAAATGGTGCGAGGAATTGGAGCGCGGCCGGGGCCGATGCGGGTGCATCGACGATAATCGTGTACTCGAGCGCGCCTTCCTGGCGAAGCTGCTCAACGATGCGCGCCGTCTTTGATTCTTTTTGACCGATCGCCACATAAATACAAATCGGGCGTTTTGCTGCCGGTTCGTTGCGCTGGTTGATGATGGTGTCGATTGCGACGGTGGTTTTGCCCGTGCCGCGATCGCCGATGATGAGCTCGCGCTGACCGCGGCCAATCGGAATCATCGCGTCGATCGAAACGATGCCGGTAGCAAGCGGCACCGAAACGCTTTTGCGGAAGATCACACCCGCAGCTTCACGCTCCACCTGCATCATGGTCGGGTTTTTGAACGGCCCTTTGCCATCGAGCGGCTCGCCGAGTGCGTTGACCACGCGGCCGAGCAATTCGTCGCCCGAAGGTACGCTGAGGATGGCACCTGTTGATTTGACCGTCATACCCTCCTGCACGCGCGCCGTGTCGCCCAAAATCGTGGCGCGGACGCCGTCTTCCTCGAGGTTCAAAACGAGGCCGTAGAGCTTGCCCTCGGTGTGCATCGCAGAATCGAGCTTTTTGCCTTTTGTTTCTTCAAACTCGACGATCTCGCTCATCACCGCAGCGTTCAGGCCGTCGATTGCGACCACGCCGTCGCCCACCGCGCTCACCGTGCCCACATGCTCGGCATGCGTGCCGCCGGTGTGACCTTCTATCTCCTTCAGAATCTTTTCGACGATCGTGGTTTCCATAAATTAGCTTGTCGCGCGATTATACATTGAAAGTAATGACTTTTTCCAGCTTCGATCCACCAAGAGCCCGCGGCCTTCCAAACGCCAGCCGCCGATGAGGTGTTCGTCGACCACTTCGCAAAGCTCGGTCTTGGTGATGTGTTGCGCCGCCAAAATCTTTTCCGCCTCTTTGAGAGCGGCCTTCGCATCCTTTTGTCTTGCGATTGAGAGCGTCATGGTGTTGCGACGAGCTTCTCTGTCGGCGAGTCGCGCAAATGCGCGCGCAATTTTGGGAAGAAGCGCCGAGCGGCCGCGAGCTTGCAGCTCTTTTTTGAGCATAGCAATTGCAGCGTCGGGCTTTTTCCCGCTCTCGATGATGCGAAACAGTGCTTGTGCGTAGGCGGTTTCCATATTAGGCAGCTTTTTCGCTCAAAATCTTTTCGGCCGCGAGCATTGCGGCGCGCGCGATCTCTTTTTCGCTTGCTCGCACGGCCTGGCGCTTGGCCTCTTCGGCTTTCGCCGCCGCTTCGGCAAGGAGCGCGTCGGAGCGACTTTGCGCGGCTTTTAGGAGTTCGTTTGCCTTCTCATCGGCGCGAGTGCGCGCAACGGCAACCAGCTCTTCTGCTTCTTTTGTTGCCGCTCCCACCATCGAATCGCTTTTTGTTTTTGCGTCCTCCAGCTTTTTGGCAGCGGCATTGGCGACACGCACGCTCTCGGCGATTTTCTCGCGTCGTTCATCGATGATGCGCAACACGGGTTTGTAGAGAAAATACGTAAGCGCCGCAAGGAGCAGGCCAAAATTCACCGCTTGGATCAAAAGCAGGTGCCAATCGATACCGAATGCTTGGAATAGGGCCGACATAAGTGCTTGTAGTTTACGTTATTTTGGATGCGAGGCTAGGCGGACAAGATTGCTGGGACGAGGCGTACCACAGGTACGATGAGTTCCGGCAATCGATGTCCAACGACGCATCGCGCCAAAATTACGTAAACTTCACGATGAAGCCAACGACCAGGGCGAAAATTGCAAGTGCTTCTGCGAACACGATCGCCGTAAACATAAGCGGCTGAATTTTGCCAGCTGCTTCCGGATTGCGGCCGATTGCTTCGAGTGCCGCGCCGCCGATAAGTCCGATGCCAATGCCAGGCCCAAGCACGCCGAATCCGACCGCGATGGCCATGGCGAGGGTCTTTGCTGATGCGAGATCCATAGTAAATCAGTTTTGATTTATAAGTAATAATGTTGATTCCGACCGCACCATATTAGCACCCAAAAAGGGCCATTTCAATGCGCCTCGGAGCCGTGCGGTTCCATGATGGCGATTTTGATGAAAAAGAGCGTGAGGAGCGCGAAAATCGCCGCTTGCACGAAGCCGACGAACAGCTCGAACATCATCACCGGAACAGGAGCAATATACGGCAGGAAAAAGATAACGACGAGTATCACCGTCTCTCCCGCAAAGACGTTACCAAAGAGACGGAACGAAAACGAAACAATACGCATAATTTCGGAGAACAGCTCTATCACGCCGACGATAAAACCAATAGCGCCGCCCTTAAAGTTGATGAATTTGCCCCCGTACTTTGCAATCCCAATCACCACGATGCCCGTCACTTCGATCACAAGGAACGAAAGAATGGCGAGCATGAGTGTGACGTTGAGATCCGTGTTGACGCTGCGAAAAAGCGGTGTAAAGCCGCCGTCGGCGCCAAAAAATCCGACCGAGCCGATGCCGGGCGTAAATTCGATGAGATTGGAGGTGAAGACAAAAAGAAAAATGGTGCAAAGATAGGGGAAAAATTTGCGCGCGAGCTCGCGGCTCTCAAGCGTGTCGGCGATGTAGTCGTACACAAATTCCACGAGCCATTCAAAAAGCGTTTGTGGCCGCGACGGCGTCAGTTTCAACCGTTT
>DATMZK010000053.1:0-2947 GCA_035560295.1 Minisyncoccota bacterium
GTCGCTTTGCTTTCGTCGGTAAACGCATCGATGCGACGCATCAATTCCTCGCGGCCGATGTCATGACGCGTTTTCTTTTCTGTTTTGTAGAGCGTGTCTTCCACCTTTGATTGTGTGGCAATTGCGGCAGAATCCGTGCCAGGCAGCCATAGTGTTTTGTAGCCACGCATGCGGTGGTAGCGGATCAAAATGTCCTCAATTGCGAGCATGGCCGCGTGTCCCATATGGAGGGTGCCCGTAACGTTGGGGGGCGGTAATACGATCGAATACGGGCCTTTAACGGCGTTTGGGAGGTTGTCTGGGTTGGCATAGCCGCTCGCTTCCCAGCGGTCGATAATGGCCGGTTCCTGCTCGGCCGCGTTGTACGGTTTTAAAAAAATGGCAGGCGCTTTCGAGGGCTCCATTGCTGCACTTTAGCACGGAGCCGCGACTTTTTTGAGCTATACTGATACGACATGCGAGGTCCCCATCATATGCATTTGCGAAAGCGCGGAGCGCACGGGTACGAGCCGTATCCGTCGCGCCGAAGCTTTGTGCGCATGCTCGATGGTTTTGTACTTTTGGTGGGCATCATTGCGCCATTGATGACGCTGCCGCAACTTCTCAAGATTTATATTTCTCAAAGCGGCGCTGGTGTTTCGGTGCTCACGTGGGGTGCCTATGCGCTGCTTGATATTCCGTGGATCATCTACGGTCTCGTGCATCGCTCTCGACCGATTACGATTACCTACACTTTGTGGTGCCTGATGAACGCAGGAGTTGCGATCGGCGCCATTTTGTACGGTGCGAGTTGGTTTTAGGAACCGAGTTTCAAGTTCCCATCTGCGCGCAGCTGATTGGGATCCACAAATTCGCCTTGTAGCGCATGAAAGTATCCAGCGAGGGCAATCATAAGCGCGTTGTCGGTCGCAAGCTCTGGCGGGGGAGCGAAGACGGGGATATCGAGCGCCTCCGCGAGGCGCGTTTTGATGAATTCGTTTGCCGAAACGCCGCCGCCGACCAAAAGCGTTTGCGCATTGTGCTCTTCGGCCGCGCGTTTTGTTTTTGCGACCAAGACATCGCTTGCTGCGTTCTCAAATTCGAGCGCGACTGCCTCTTTTTCTTGTGCCGACAACTCTCGTTTGTCGACGAGCCGCAGGACTGCCGTTTTCAATCCAGAAAAAGAAAAATCAAAACCGTCATCGTGCATCATTGGCCGCGGCAATTTGAATTCGGGCGTTTCGTTTCGCGCGCGAGCTACACTCGCCATGCGAGAAAGCTCAGCGCCGCCGGGATACGGAATGCCGAGCATGCGCGCAACTTTGTCGAATGCTTCGCCGACTGCGTCGTCACGCGTCTGCCCAATTAGTGTGAACCGAGGCCACGATTCAATAAGATCAATTTCCGTGTGTCCACCCGAAATAAGGAGCGCGAGAGCCGGAAACGCCACCTCTCGCATGTGGGACATCCGATGTCCCACATCCATGGCAGCCATGATGATGTGGCCTTCGAGGTGATTGACGGCGATCAGTGGTATCTGCCACAGTGTAGAAAGCGCGCGCGCAAAATTAACGCCTACCCACAGTGCCGGGGCAAGCCCTGGGCCGTGCGTCACCGCAATCGCGTCGATATCGGGCCTGTCGTGTGTTTTCAAAAATTCCTGCAGCATTTCCAAAAGCTCCGGCTCACGAGCCAGCAATTCTTCCAACCCAGCGGTACCCCCCGAGGTTAAACCTCGGGGGGTTTGGGGCTGCGGGAGCACTTGTTCGAGGAGGGGAACGAGATGTTTGGCGTGTTCGCGTTTGGCGAGATTGGGAAACACGCCGCCCCACGGCGCGTGCGTTGCGATTTGGCTGTGCAGTGCGTTGCCGATAATTTCGTAGCGAAAATCAGTACCAAATGCTCCGCTCGCTTCGATCAAACACACGGCGGTTTCATCACAGGATGTTTCGATTCCGAGGATGCGCATACGCAGGTTATAACGCATAATAGATGATTATGAAATCTCGTGGTGCCGTCGCTCCTCCCTCTGTCGTCTTTCGTTATTACCGCAAGCAAATCCTGCGGCATCGCGGCCTGTTTACGTTTGTCATGCTCGGTACTATCGGCATGCAGGCAGCGAGCCTCGTTTCGCCGCTTCTTCTGCGACAATTTTTTAACACCCTCACGGCCGCGACGCCTTCTCCGATACTCGCGCATCATCTGCTCGTTACCATCGGATGGATCGCGCTTGCGCTCATCGTCGGTTGGGCGGCGCGGCGCGTGCAATCGCACAGCGTGATGTATCTCGAGGCGCGTGTGATGGGGGATTTGTATCTTCAGGCTTTTGATTATCTGCTCGGACACTCGTATCAATTCTTCGTCTCGCAATTTTCGGGCACGCTCACCCGTCGCGTGAGCAAATATGCTGCCGCGTTCGAAACGCTTTTCGACGGCATCATGACGACCTTCGTGCCGACTTTCATTTATGTGCTTGGTGCGGTCGTCGTCTTATTTATACGCAATCACACGCTCGGCATCGCCCTCTTTTTATGGGCAGTTTTTTTCTTTGTACTGCAAATTTACGTGTCCCGGCTCCGCCAGCCGTTGCGTGATGCACGGGCCGCCGAAGACAGCGCGCTCACTGGCACGCTCGCCGACGCAATCTCCAACCAGAACACGATTAGCCTCTTTTCGGCGGCAAAACATGAACACGGTATTTTGCGCAAAGCGGTTGATCGCTGGCACGCCGCCACTATGCGCTCCTGGCTTGCCAACGACTACATCTGGAGCGTGCAGAGTCTGCTTATGGTTGGGATCAACATCGGCCTTCTCTGGGGCGCGCTCTACTTTTGGCAGCGAGGCGAACTCACCGTTGGAGATTTTGTGCTCATTCAGTCGTATCTGATCGGCATTTTCGACAACCTCAACAATCTCACGCCAAACTTGCGCCGCTTTTACGACGCGCTCGCCGACGGCGGGGAAATGG
>DATMZK010000054.1:0-12808 GCA_035560295.1 Minisyncoccota bacterium
CTCGAATACACGCTCGATGCGCTCCCCGAGAGTATCGATGAAGTCATTGTGGTGGTCGGATACCTGGGCGGCATGATTCACGACCATTTCGGCCCAGAATATTTCGGCAAAAAAATGTTGTACGTGGAACAAGAAGAATTGAACGGCACAGCGGGCGCGCTCTGGCTGGCAAAAGATGTACTGAAAGATCGTTTTCTCGTCATACATGGCGATGATATATACGCGCGTTCTGATATGGAAAAAATGGGGAAAGTCAAAGACTGGGCGTTTTTAGTGAAAAAAATGGAATCAATGAGAGAGGGCGGCAGAGTCGTGACAGACGCGCACGGTGGCGTTGTCGACATTGTCGAAGGTGTGCACGATGGTCAACCCGGGCTGATACACACGGGCATGTACACACTCGATACACGTTTGTTTTCTGCGAACCTCGTACCCAAGGCTGCCAAGTCGCCGGAATTTGGTTTACCGCAGACGGTACTTGCAGCTG
The DNA here is from genome assembly GCA_035560295.1 of Minisyncoccota bacterium. GTDB lineage: Bacteria > Patescibacteriota > Minisyncoccia > Phycocordibacterales > UBA2100 > UBA10103. The sequence goes on from DATMZK010000054.1 coordinate 488, forward strand.
CGCACGCGCTCGATATCCCGCTGCAAGCGATCACCGCGAGCCAGTGGATAAAAATCACGGATCAAGCAGATTTAAAAAAAGCAGAAGAGACATTGTCGGCTTAATGCGCTGCCTGTGCAGCTGTGTGCAGGCGCAGCGCATCTCGCACTTGTGACATCGTTTGTTTGATTTGATCCAGCTGGCGTCTTGCTGTTGCCGCGTGCGTTACCCAATCCCCCTGCAGTTTGGATTCGCTGCGTTCTGAAAATGCTGCATCGTCGATAGACACCGACATCGTGTCGAGCAAACTATCGAGATCATCTGCGCATTGTGCGATTAACGCGCGCACCTTGGTGATACGGATTGCCCCGGCCGTCGTTCGCGAGCCGATGCCGGAAATTGTTCGATCGATCGAGTCGATCTCGAGTGCCATGTTGTTTAAAAGTGGGAAGAGTTCACGTCCTTTGTCTGTCACCTCGCCGCGTGCGAGGAGCTCAGTCGCTGCGCGCGCATCGATATCGATGTTCCCGAGGCTTTTGGAAATTTGATCGAGACGCCTCTGGTGTTCTTGGGATTGGAGTTCTGCAGCGATAGGCGACTGAGCGCTTGTAAGTGCTTCGCTGGTGCGACCTCCATCATTTGGGGCAGCAACGCCCATTGTGGTAAGGCCGACAAGCGTAGCCGTGTGCAGTGCACTTTGTAGTTTTGAGCGATTGGGACTTTTAGGCTTTTCCATGCCATCCATGCCATCCATGCCTTCATACTATCAAACTCTTGCGTGGTACAATTTTTGTCTATGACGGATGACGCGATCAATGTGCTCGTACTAAATGCATCTCTCAAACGCGCTCCGGCGTCTTCCAATACGCAGGAGGTCACCGAATTGGTGCTCGAGCACATGAAAGAGCTCGGCGAAATCGCGGTCGAAACCGTGCGACTTGCCGATAAAAACATTCCCGCCGGGCTTGGATTTCGAGAGAGTGACGATGATGAATGGCCGGGCATCGTGGAGCAAATAAAAAAAGCTGACGTCGTGATTTTCGCAACCCCGATTTGGTGGGGCACACGCTCGAGCCTCATGCAGCGCGCGATGGAGCGCATGGATGCTTTCGACGAAGAGGTACTCGCGGGCGGCCGCTCCAAATTATTGAACAAAGTTGCCGGCATCACTATAACCGGCTCAGAAGACGGCGCGCAGGCGGTGCTCGCGGGGCTCATGGAAGTGCTGACCTTTATGAATTTCACGCTGCCGCCCAATTGCTGCACGTACTGGGTGGGGGAAGTGGGGCAAGATACGAAAACCGACTCCGAGCGTCGGCACAAGAATAAAGCGGTCGACCACATGGCGGCGAATACGGCGAAGAGTTTGATGTACTACGCAAAACTTTTGAAAACGAATCCGATGTCTGTGTAAAAAGAAAGACCCCGGCAGCAATGCCGCCGGGGTTGGTTTCAAGGTGCAAGAAAATCCACTGGTTCGTATTGCGACGGACTGAAATTCAGCACGTGCAACACGAGCAGGAGATGTCTCACCGGCCAGTGTGACCACGTTTGGTTGTGCGTATTGACCTCTGACTCCGGCCCGCCGTGTTTCTTCATCAAGAACCATGCGTTGAGAAGGAGTGGTTCTCGCGTGAGAAACGCTTCTTGGCGAAGTGCCGGATTGTCGGGGTCTTCGAGAGAGCGCCGCTCAGCCTCAAGAGCGGCAGCTACCTGATGTCCAACACCTTCATCTTGACCTCCTACTGGCCGCTGTTGAAAAGTACATGCATGCGAATGGCCAGGATTCGCAGCTGCGTGCAGCGTACACGAATCGGCTGCGAGAGCAAAGAAAGAGCCCCGCGAATTTCTTCGCGGGGCGCTGAGTTACGTGAAATCCCAATCCTGCCAAGCATACTTTTGTCCGGCGGGCCGTGGGGCGATGGTCATGGCCGCAACCTCGGCGAGCGCTTCCTGGTAGGTGCGTTTGCCTTTGCGCCAGATCTCGATCACCTCATCGAAGAACTCTCCGGTATTGCGTTGCCGGAACTCATCCTGCGCCATCGTTTTGATAAAGTGCAGCGCGTTTAGTGCGTCGTACACTGCATTGCCAAAGCTGTCCGCCGGTTTTGTTTTGTCGTGAAGCAGCGGAGGATCGAACCGAATCGGATCGCTACAGAAGAAAAAGAACCTATCTTCGATCGGGCCCAAATCGATTTTTTCCTCGGGCCAGGCTCGTCGATAAGTGTCACGCGTCTGTTCATATGCTGCACGAAATGCGTCGACGTCTCCGCGGCGAAACTGAATGATATCGATGACCTCGCCCTCGCTTCCGAAGAAACATGCGCCGTGGATTCGATTGTAATCGTCGGCGGCTTCGTTGTATCCGCGCAAGAGTGCATTGAAGCCCTCGAGTGAATCAGACATCATTCGCTCCCTATCTTTTATGGCCTAGGGCGATGGTATCAGAGCCCACCTCCTTCCGCTATGGACTGTCAAGCATCGATTTTTCCCCCTTCCTATCCCCACGAAATCCCCATTTTGAGCCATAAATACCGGCCGAAAGGTGAAATTTGACACTGCACTTCGCCTCGACTATACTCACCCCTACATATGGTGTTCGGAAACACGGCTCAGAAGCGTCCGCGATAGCGAGGAGAAATCCTTTTGCCCGCGGCCGCTCACAAGCGGCCTTTTGATTTTTTGGGGAACCAAAAAATCATCCCGAGCGTAGTCGAGGGATTCGACACTGTATGCCCGTTCGTTGACATACGAAGAGCGACAACAAATAGAATCAAAAAACGTCTCGTTTCGGTTCTCCTCTTGAGCAATCAAGGGAGGTCTTTCCGAAACGGGATGCAGGAATCCCGATGTAAAAAGTCGGGACTTAAAAAAGAAAACGAAGTCGCATCTTTCTCTTGTAGGAAAGATGTGCAAGTTCGTCAGAAACGCAGCGGTGCGTCGAAGACGGACTGATATACGCGGTTCTCAGACTTCCTTACGGGAGTTCTGAGTAAGGGCGTGTGGTGGATGCCTTGACTGAAGAAGGCGATGAAGGACGCGGCTTAGCAGCGATACGCTTCGGGGAGGTGCCAAGCAACCTTCGATCCGGAGATTTCCGAATGGGGCAACCCTATCGAGCAACCCTCGATAATTTCTCATTTAAACAATGAGAAAAGCAGACCTTGGGAAGTGAAACATCTCAGTACCAAGAGGAAAAGAGACCAATAGGTATTCCCTGAGTAGCGGCGAGCGAAACGGGAAAAGCACAAACTCAGCCACAAAATCGGAGCGTCTTCCATGATGCCTCGATTTTGTGAATGGGGGTTATAAGGCTACAGCGCTGGTAACAGGTAGAGTAAAAAAATGCGGAGGTAGTGGAAGCAGCTGGGAAGCTGCACTCCAAAGGGTAATAGTCCCGTACACGAAACCAACGCATCTCTATGGCTGTAGTTCTTGAGTAGTTCGAGACATGAAAAGCTCGGGTGAATTCGCCGGGACTAACCGGTAATGCTACATACTTCTTCAGATCGATAGTGAACAAGTACCGTGAGGGAAAGGTGAAAAGAACCCCGGTGAGGGGAGTGAAATAGAACTGAAACCACATGTCTACAAGGAGTCAGAGCGGTGCTTGCACCGCGATGGCGTGCCTATTGAAGAATGAGCCAACGAGTTGATGCAAACGGCTTGGCTAAGTGCGATTAAGCATGGAGCCGTAGCGAAAGCGAGTGTGAATAGCGCGTTTGTCGTATGTATCAGACCCGAAGCGTTGTGAGCTACCCATGAGCAGGATGAAGTTCGTAGAAATACGGATGGAGGTCCGAACCCGTAGATTGTGCAACATCTTGGGATGACTTGTGGGTTGGAGTGAAAAGCTTATCGAACAACGTAATAGCTGGTTCTCTCCGAAAGAGCTTTCGGGCTTGCGTCGTGTGTTCCCATTGGGGGTAGAGCACTGGAAGAAGCGGACAGTCAGAAATGACGCTGCCTCTATCAAACTCCGAATACCAGTGGCCACAGCACGGCAGTTAGACTACGGGGGCGAAGCTCCGTTGGTCAAAAGGGAAACAGCCCAGATCGCAAGTTAAGGTCCCTAAATCCATGCTAAGTGTTATGAAGGAGGTGAGATTTCATAGACAGTGAGGAGGTTGGCTTAGAAGCAGCCACCCTTCAAAGAAAGCGTAACAGCTCACTCACTCAGAGATCTTGCGCCAAAAATGATCGGGACTAAGCATGGTACCGAAACTGCGGATTTTTTCCCGACGTTCGCGTCGGGATGAAGTGGTAGGAGAGCGTTCTCATTGCGATGAAGCCAAAGGGGTGACCCATGGTGGAGCGGTGGGAAGTGAAAATGTTGGCACGAGTAACCGCAATGCATGTGAGATTCATGCACGCCGAAAGAACAAGGTTTCCTTCGCAATGATAATCAACGAAGGGTTAGTCGGTCCTAAGCTAATGGCGAACGCCGGAAGTGATGGACAACGGGTTAATATTCCCGTACTTGTGTAGTGTGCGATGGAGGGACGGAACGCTGTACCCATGGCCCCTTATTGGATTGGGGTTGTTCCACGCGATTGTGCTGTGTAGGTAAATCCGCACGGTAAGCGAGAGCGTGGACGAGAAGTGGAGATTCGTCGAAGCGAATCATGGGGAGCGCGTTTTCAAGAAAAACTTCTAAGCTTCAACACTATACAAACCGTACCGCAAACCGACACAGGTGTTCAGGGCGAGTAGCCTAAGGCGAACGAGTGAGAGATCCCCAAGGAACTCGGCAAAAAAGCGGCCGTACCCTCGGTATATGGCCTGCTCCACGCAAGTGGAGCCGCAGCGAAAGTTCATCAAGCAACTGTTTACCAAAAACACAGCTCCCTGCAAACTCGTAAGAGGAAGTATAGGGGGTGATGCCTGACCAATGCCGGAAGGTCAAATATGATCGGTGGTGTGCCGCAAGGCATAGTGCTGGCGTTATATAAGCCCCGGTGAATGTCGGCGATAACTATAATCGTCCTAAGGTAGCGAAATTCCTTGTCTGGTAAGTTCAGACGCGCACGAATGGTATAATGACTTGGTGACTGTCTCGGGGATTTGCTCGGTGAAAATACAAGGGCGGTGAAGATGCCGCCTTCCTGCAGCTAGACGAAAAGACCCCAGAAGCTTTACTGCAATTTGGTATTGGGATTACGGGTGTGCTGCGTAGCGTAAGTGGGAGACTTTGAAGCAGAGGTTTTGGCCTCTGTGGAGTCGTCAATGCAACACCACTCTTTACAACTGTAATTTCTAACCTCTACGGAGAAACCGTGGAGAGACAGTACTTGATGGGCAGTTTCGGTGGGGCGCTGTCCTCCTAAAAAGTAACGGAGGAGCCTATTAAGGTCACCTAGGCGCGAATGGAAACCGTGCCGATAGTGTAATGGCAGAAGGTGGCTTGACTGCGAGACGTACATGTCAAGCAGGCGCGAAAGCGGAGCATAGTGAACCGACCGTCTGCATTAGATGCAGCGGAAGATTAACGGATAAAAGTTACTCTGGGGATAACAGGCTGGTACTGCCTAAGAGTCCAAATCGACGGCAGTGTTCGGCACCTCGATGTCGGCTCATCTCATCCTGGGGCTGGAGAAGGTCCCAAGGGTATGGCTGTTCGACATTTAAAGAGGTACGTGAGCTGGGTTCAAACCGTCGTGAGACAGGTTGGTCTTAATCTGCTGCAGGCGTTGATTCTTGAGGAGATTTGTTTCTAGTACGAGAGGACCGAAATGAACTGACCTCTGGTCTGTCGGCTGTTCCGCCAGGAGCATTGCCGAGTAGCTATGTCGGGAACGGATAACCGCTGAAAGCATCTAAGCGGGAAGCCAACTCCAAGATAAGGAATCGTTTGAGACCCGTGGGAGATGACCACGTTGATAGGCGCTAGGTGGAAGCACCGCAAGGTGTTGAGCCGAGGCGTACTAATCCGTCGACAGAACTCTCGAAAGGAATTGTGAGAGTCGCGTATCAAACAAAAACGCTTTTCAGTCACACGCATCGCGTGTGCACTGATCCCGCGCATGAAAATGCGCCGGGACTTTAGATTCTATATTGTTGTCGCTCTTCGTGTGTCAAAACGGCACGCGATCTTTTTGAAATTTCTGTTCTGGTGCTTTGTCGCTGGGGTCACACCCGTTCTCTTTCCGAACACGGCAGTTAAGCCCAGTTGAGGCGATGGTAGTCGCAAGGCGAGAGTAGCTCGGCGCCAGAACAGAGGATTCAAAAAGTGAACACCCCCGGCTTTGTGGTCGGGGGTGTTTGCCATGGTGCAGGCGATTAATCGGGAAGGGTTTCCATCTCGATAATTTTTTGACGCTCGAGCGATTCCAGAGCGTCTTCCGAGAAGCGGTGTCCCATATCATCTTCGCCGAAATAGGCCTGTCCGCTGGCCATGCTCGGCTGGCCAATGGGTTTCAGGACGATCTCGTCACCGGCGACGTAGTGGCGACCTTCGTCACCCTGCGGCCACCGCTCTGAGAAATACATCAGTCCACCGGTCACATAGAGCGGCTGCTGACGACGAAACGCCTGCAACACCTGAATGCGCTTTCTCGCGGCTTTCATCGCATGTCTCCCTGCTTGATCCGACCGCCACAGTGCACTTTTTCTAATCGCGAGTCAATCAAGTACAATGGGCCTATGTCTTGGGCATCAAGAAGGCGAGCAACGTATCTTGGCAGCGTGCTGTTTGTGCTCGCCGTTCTCATCGCGATTCCTGTCGCACATTACTTTTTTTCCATCAAGCCCACTTGTTTTGACGGCATCCAAAATCAGGGAGAAACGGCAGCCGACGAAGGCGGTCCATGCCAAAAATTAAATCCGAGCGATCTCTCTTCGTGGGGCAGCGCGTGGGCGCGTTCGTTTCAAGTGCGGCCGGGCAACTACACCTCAATCGCCTACATCATCAATCCCAACGACAGCGCAGGTGTGTCGCAAGCGGATTATCAATTTGGGTTGTACGACGCAGGCAATGTGTTGGTGCAACAGGTACAGGGCACGTCGTTCATCTTGCCCGGAGGCATCACTCCCGTGATCGTGACTGGCATCGACACCGGCAATCGCATCGTCGTGCACACGTATTTTGAATTTACCGATGCGACCCTCGATTGGGAGCGCATGGTTTCTCCGGCTTCAGTCGTGCAAATCGGCAACACGCAGGTATCGGACACCGATACGAGTCCGCGCATTGTCGCGCGCGCTACCAACTCTTCTTTCACCGCGCTCTCCAACATCAAATTCATCGCGGTTGTCTTTGATCCGCAAGGCAACGCAATCGCCGCGTCGCAAACGGCGCTCGATTCGCTCGCGCCCAATTCGCCTCAGCAAATTACGTTCACGTGGCCAGCTGCCTTCAGCGGCGTCGTCGGACGTGTCGATATTACGGCGCTGTTGCCGCCTGCGCCGGCGCCTCCAAAGCAATAATATGGTGGCCGCGCTCCGAAAATTTGCGGGCGAAAACACCCGAGCATTCCAACACGTCGATTGGTTCTTGTTTCTCGGTGCCGTTTCGATTTCCCTTCTTGGCCTTGCGACCATGCGCAGCTTCGGCGCGCAAAATGCCTATTTCGATCGGCAAATTATTTGGATCTGCATCGCGCTCGGCGTGTTTTTCGTCACCGTGCTGGGCGATTACAGTTTTCTGCGCCGCACGCCGGTTGTGGCTATACTCTTTGCCTCCATTCTCACGCTGCTCGCGCTCATCTTCGCATTCGGTTCGATCGTGCGCGGTGGCCAAAACCGCTTCAACCTTGGCTTTTTTGCGGTGCAGCCTGCGGATCCCGCCAAGCTCATTCTCGTGATTGTACTTGCGAAATATTTCAGCCGACGGCACGTGGAGATCAAACACTATCGGCATATTTTGGTTTCTGGCCTGTATGCGTTCCTGCTCTTCGTGCTGGTTTTTTTGCAGCCCGATTTTGGCTCAGGGATAACCATATTCGGCATTTGGTTTGGCGTGACGCTCGTTGCGGGGATTTCGTGGCGACACGTCGCGCTCCTCCTGATCATCGGTGCGGTCGTTGCGGGCGGCCTTTGGCACTTCGGGCTCAAGCCGTATCAAAAAGCGCGCATTGAAAACTTTATCCACCCGCTTGCCGACATTTCTGGCACTGGCTACAACGCGTATCAATCGACCGTCGCGGTCGGCTCCGGAGAATTTTTTGGGAAGGGCATCGGCTATGGCACTCAAAGCAAACTGCAATTTTTGCCCGAATATCAAACCGACTTTATTTTTGCGGCATTTGCCGAAGAGTGGGGATTCTTTGGCGTCATCATTTTGTTTATTCTTTTTAGCATTGTGATTTTGCGTATTATTTCGATCTCGGCGCATGCGCCAGATAATTTCGACACACTCTTTTGTACTGGCATCGCGATTTATTTCCTCGTGCAATTTATCGTGCATGCCGGCATGAATATGGGACTCTTACCAATCACCGGCACGACGCTCCCGTTTATGAGCTACGGCGGCTCGCACTTGGTGACCGAATATTTTGCGCTCGGCGTGTTGATGTCGATGCGCCGCCATGCCAAGCCCACCTACCAAGCGCGCGATGAGACAGAACTGATCGGCGCGTTTTAGTAGAGCGCGGCAGTTTTCCGCACCATCTGCTCAAGTGAAAATTGCTGCAAATCTTTTGCATCAAGAATTTCGCCGACGCCGCCGACGCGGTTCGCAACGATCGGCAGGCCCGCCACGCGCGCTTCGAGAAGCACATAGGGGAGTCCTTCTTTGATCGAGGGAAGCGCAAAGGTGTCGAAACCGCGCAGCACACCCGCTGCTTCCATAAATCCGAACAATTTCACCCGCTCGGTGAGTCCGTATTTTTCTATTTCGCTTTTCAAGTACCAACGATCCTCACCGTCGCCGACGATCGCCACAAACATCGCAGGATCATGCGCAGCCTGCTCGATGAGAGCGATTTGATTTTTGTTTTTGGTCAGTTCGCCTATGGTGCCGGTGATGCGAACTCCCTGTGGAAACGCACCGCGAATTACCTCACCGGATCCAAGCGGCAAATTCAAATCGATGCCGTTGTAAATTCGTACGGTTTTGCCGCCGACAAACGGCATCTTTTTTGCAATCTGAAGATCGTAATCGCATACAACGATGACTTGATGAGAAAGAACAGCGGTGAACCAAGAGATGATGTAAATCAAGAAGCGAGATATCGCATTGCGCTGCTCGCCAAACGGCCAACCATGCACCGTGAATATAATGCGCGGCACGCCGCTCATGCGCGCCGCGAGCGCGCCGATTGCCGCAGCTTTTGAAGAATTGAGATGTACGACATCGGGCTTTTTTGTGTTGAACAATCGGCGTAGTTCAAAAAAGCTTTTCAGATCGTTCAGTATCGAAACATCGCGTTGCAAAGATTGGATACCGAGGGTGGGAATATGCGCTCCCGCCAGTTTTTTGGTCAGTAACCCCTCCTGCCCGTAGGCGACGGTGATCTCGAACCCGTTTTGGAGCCCCATTGCGAGGTCATACACATACCGCTGCGCTCCACCCCAAGAAGCCTTGGTTATTAAGAATAGAATCGTCTTTTTTCCCATATTTTGAGCCACCTCCCTCGAGTACTCGGGATTGCGATTCGTAGCCAAGCATAGCGTATGCTTGGACGAATCGGGAACTTGATTTATCTCATATTTCGTGCCAAAATGCCAGCGCTATGACACTGGTCCCGCGACGAGAGTATCTCGTGCTCCTTGCGGGCGACGTTGTCGTCTTTCTCGTTTCGCTCTACCTGACGCTCGCGCTCCGCTACTTTTCCTTCCCGTCGGGGGCGCTTCTGCGTGCATTCGTCGTGCCGTTTTTGATTCTGTTTGCTGTGTGGATTGCACTCTTCTTTCTCGCCGGCCTCTATGGCCGTCACACGCGCGTGTTCCGCACGCGGCTCTTTGGCACGATTTTGTATACGCAGATTCTCAACGTCGCGCTCGCCGCTCTTTTCTTTTTCGTCGTGCCGGTCTTTGGCATCGCACCCAAAACAATTCTCTTTTTGTATTTGCTCGTCTCGTTCGTGCTGATAGTTTTCTGGCGTGTGTGGCTGTTTCCGCGGTTGCCCACTGGCCCCAAATTGAAAGGGATCTTGATCGCATCGGGTCCCGATGCTGAAGCGCTCGAAGCCGAAATCCGACACGATGGTCGCTATCCATTCATGCTCGATTCGTTTTTGGATACGTCGCGCGCGACCAAGCCCGAGGTGATCCGAGAGGCGCTGCGCGCGATGGAGAACAACGAGGTTGCGTTCCTGATCGTCGATTTTTCCGACAAAGCGATCGCGACTTCCTTTCCGATCATGTACGACGCCGCATTTCGCAAGCGCCGCTTTGCGCTCATCGATGCCGTCGAGCTCTACCAAGAAATGTTCGAGCGCGTGCCGCTGTCACTTTTGCGCTATGAATGGATTTTGGAAAACGTGAGTTCGTCGCGCGTGTACGACGGCCTGAAACGTACGGTTGATATTTTTGCCGCGGCACTCATCGGGCTCGTCACGCTGGTCTTGTATCCCTTTGTCGCGCTCGCGATCAAACTCGACGACGGCGGCCCGCTTTTCATCACGCAAACGCGCGTTGGTCGTTTTCAGCAACCGATTCGCATCATCAAATTCCGCACCATGAGCGGCAACGACGAAGGCAACTACGGCAAGAGCGGTGTCTCCCAGTTGCAGGTGACGCGCGTGGGAAAATGGCTGCGCCTCCTGCGCATCGATGAATTTCCGCAATTGTGGAACGTGCTCGTTGGCGATCTTTCGATCGTCGGGCCGCGACCAGAACTTCCGGCACTCGTTGCGCTCTATGGCTCGCGCATTCCGTATTACAGCGCGCGCAATCTTGTCGCGCCCGGACTTACCGGCTGGGCGCAATTGAAGCACGATCGTCATCCGCACCACGGCGCCGATATCGAAGAGACGCGAGAAAAACTTTCCTTCGATCTCTATTATCTGAAACACCGTTCGTTCGTTTTGGATCTCTACATTCTGCTCCAGACGTTTCGTGTAGTATTTACAGCCCGCGGTACGTAGGATTACGACGCGACGAAATTTCTGTTAGGATAACAGCATGGCACAAAAAGTCGTCGTCACCGGAGGCGCGGGATTCATTGGCAGCAATCTTTCGGCCGAGCTCGTCGCCAAGGGATTTGAAGTGCACATCGTCGACCGCGATCCGGCCTTCCGCCGCGAAACGCTTCCCAAAGAGGCCAAGCTCCACGAGCGCGATATCCGAAATACCGATGAAATGCAGGCTATTTTCGATGGCGCCGATGTCGTGTATCACACCGCAGCCGTGCCGCGCGTGCCGTATTCGATCGAGCATCCAGTGGAGACGACCGACGAGAACGTGACCGGCACCGTCTCGGTTCTCACCGCCGCGGCGCGCGCAAAGGTGCGCCGTGTTGTGTTTTCTTCTTCCGGCTCTGCGTATGGCGAACAGCCGATTCCGTTTGTCGAAACCATGCCGTCGACGCCGGTCAATCCGTATGGGTTGCAAAAATATGTTGGCGAACTTTTCGCAAAAATGTGGAGCGAAGTGTATGGCCTGCAAACCGTGTCGCTGCGTTATTTCAATGTCTATGGTCCGGGCCTCGATCCAAACGGCCCCTATGCGCTTGCGATCGGAAAATTTTTGCTTGCGCGCAAAACGGGCGAGCCGATCACGATTTTTGGCGATGGCACGATCACGCGCGATTTTACGCATGTCGACGACGTGGTCTCTGCAAATATCCTCGCGGCCTCCAGCACCAAAGTGGGTAAGGGCGAAGTCTTGAACATCGGCGCGGGTCGCAATGTGTCGATCAAAGCACTCGCCGATATGTTTGGTGGTGAAATCAAATACGGCGCGCCGCGAATCGAAGCGCATGATGCGCTCGCCGATACGAAGCTTGCAAAAGAATTGATCGGTTGGGAGCCCAAAGTGAAATTGGAAGACGGAATTGCCGCACTCAAAAAGCAGTGGGGAGTCGCATGACGATCGACGGCAAGAAAATCGCCGAGGAAATTTACACCGAACTTTCGGAATTTTTCAAAACACGCAACGCAACGCTCGGGATTATCGTCGCGGGTGTTGATCCGGTGATCGAACAGTTCGTGCGCATCAAAACGCGAGCGGCCGAGCGGCTCGGGATTACGATGCATCGCGTCGATCTAGTAGCGAGTGCAACGACGGCCGATGTAATCGCCGCAGTTGAAACCATGAAGCAAACGGTGGATGCGCTCATCGTGCAGCTGCCGCTGCCGCCATCGGTCGACACCAACGCGGCGCTTTCTTCCATTCCGGCAGACAAAGACGTCGATGCGATCAATCCGCGACATTCGAGCGAACATCTTGTGCAAGCTCCTG